>NZ_JBEPWZ010000144.1:0-7192 GCF_041642155.1 Fodinibius sp. | reverse complement strand
CAGCCGAAAGCACCTTCTGAACGGCTTTGAAATCGGGCAGCTTGCTGGAATCCTCCAATACTTCCCGGTGCCGAATGATCCCCTCCCGGTCAATGACAAAGACCGCCCGCATGGATACGCCTTTCATACCGTGATAATCATCATATAATACCTGGTAACGGCGAGAGACTTCTTTGTTAAAATCACTTAGCAGCATAAAATTTATATTTTCTGCTTTTTTCAGTGCTCTCAGGGTAAAAAAGCTGTCTACGCTTATGCCGATGACGGTCGCATCGAGAGCATTATACATTTTCATGTTATCACGGGTAATGCAAAGCTCTTCAGTACAAACGTCTGAAAAGGCCAGCGGGAAGAACAGTAATACTACCTTCTTCTTCCCTTGAAAATCGGTGAGTGATACCTTGTCGCCCTCCGTATCGGGTAGCGTAAAACCGGGGGCTTTTGTGTTTTCTTCAGGGGTCATGAACTTTAATAATTATCACATTTACGGGACAAAGCCGAATTAATACCCCGATGGCTCTTGGCAGGGGTTAATTTATCACTCAACATGCTCATCTTTTTTATGGGCATATTTATAGCCCAGGATAGTGGTAGCAATCCCTCCTGCAAGTAGCAGTTTCCACAGCCAGGACAACGATTCTCTGGCCTCCGCTGAAAAGCTCCAAAACAAAATGTAACACAGTAAAAATAATCCTATACCTGCCAATATGATGAGATATG
Source organism: Fodinibius sp. (assembly GCF_041642155.1). NCBI lineage: Bacteria > Pseudomonadati > Balneolota > Balneolia > Balneolales > Balneolaceae > Fodinibius > Fodinibius sp. The sequence continues at coordinate 6,472 of NZ_JBEPWZ010000144.1, read as the reverse complement.
TCCGTGAACGATAGCTGTAGAGTCCGTACATCATAAGGGAGACTAACAGCGCTCCTCCCTGATAGAGAAAAAACATCCATTTTTTTAAGACAAAGCTGTCATATACGAAAAAATATGAGATGATGATAAACAGCGGCAAGGCTGTATAGATCAGAGGAAACTGGGCAAATACAGGCTTAGATTCCCGTACGAACACCGCCAAGGCGCTCAAAATAAAGGCAAGACAGATCAAATGTCCCCATTCCAAAATAAAACCAACAACGGTTGTGACGGCAGAAGTGGCATAAAATCCACCAATCACAGCTGTAGCCTGCATAAAGGTAAATATAAAGGCCGCAACAGTAAGCCCTAAAAATTTAAGGCGTCCCCTGCCCTGCGCGAACTTTATAAGCTCAAAAGCGGCATAACCGCTTACCACCATAAGCAAAATATCAACCCACAGCATAGTTAAGCACCGGACTAAGTATTATTAACGGGATCTTCCCCGTTTCTTTGTTGTCTTTGCTGACGCTGTTCTATTTCTCTCTGGGTTTCCTTCTCTTTGCTGTATTCCATGACCTGGCCCGCAATATCCTTTAACATGCCACGCTCAAAGCGGATCATCTGCTGCATAAAATGAATCAATAATAATTGTTGACCATCATTGTAAATTTTTGTTTCCCAATCTATTAATGGAATATTTTTTATAGCATTTACAACGCCGGCCCGGTGTTTCGAAATTTTCCGGAGAATTTTTTGGATATTCTCGATCTCCCCGCCAAAATCAAAGCTCTCTTTAAAATGAGTGAATTTGTCTAAATGAGTGGGACGCTTACTATTGACGGCATCTTCGAGAATGGGGCGATAGTAGGAGGTCTGGGCATGGTCGATGAGCAACAGGATTTCTCCAATGGATCGCTTGCCCGGCGGCGACTGGTTGTAAGGGACACTTTCAATGACATACTGGAGTGCGTCGGCTTCGTCTTGGAGATATGCCGCATCCTCGATCAGCCGGTTTACCTCCTCCTGCGAAACTTTTTGGTCAGCCATCATCTATGTTATCGAGCCCAGGGTGATTCGGCTTCCACATTGTCATTATGTTCTTGCTGTTCCAGCATTTCTACAAGCGAGAGGCCGGAATTAAACTCACGGTCGCGATCGCGCACGGAATGGATATTGTTTTCTTCCTGGAAATCCCAGAACTGGCCAAACTGACGGTTACGGTAATTTCGCAGAAAATCCAGTCGTTCTTTGAGGTCCTCTTTGGGAACCAGCAGTCGCTGTTTGTCATAGATTGCCTCTTCTCTTGATTCAAAGACGATATCGTAATCTTTACTCATCACGATCGCTTCTTCGGGACAGACCTCTTCACAGTAACCGCAGTAGATACAGCGCAGCATGTTAATTTCAAAGAAGTCGGGATAACGCTCTTTGGGATCATCCGAGTCTTCATTGGCCTGCATGCTGATTGCCAGCGGGGGACAAGCACGGGCACAAAGTCCGCATGCCACACATCGTTCCTTCCCGTCGTCTTCAACCAAAACAGGACGGCCGCGAAAAATAGCCGGAGGATCCCACTTTTCTTCGGGATAGCGCAGGGTAACTTTAGGCAGAAACATCTGCTTCAGAGTATACCAGAGGGCTTTAAAAATTTCGGGCAGATACAGATTTTCCAAAAAAGATAACTCGCGTTCACGCTCAAAATTTTCATTGAGCGTATTGGCCCGCGGCTGTTCTAAATTTTGTGGTGCTGCCATTAGTCTTCTTTTAAGAAATAGTGGTTAAAGCTCTGTTTACTTAATACTCTACTTACTATCGAATGGAAAATAACTGATTAAATGATTCCCATCAAAGGTAAAATCATTTATTTCTTACGCCTTGTACCTTTAACTGGCCTGGTAGCGTATATCGGGAATTAACCACTCTTGTGAGCATCTTTACCAAACAGTAGTCGCAAATTTCAGGGACACTAAAGTCCTGTTTGGAAACCAACCGCACAACGGGTTATTTCTTTTTAAACGTCATCGTTATCGGCACGCCTTCAAAACCGTACTCCTCCCTGATCTTGTTCTCGATATAACGCCGGTAATTGGCCGGTAGTTCTTCGGGAATATTCATAAAAAACTTGAACACCGGGGGACTCGTTTTCACTTGTGTGCCGTATTTTATCTTTAGTGGCACTCTCCTTCGGATAGGCAGCGGTTTTTCTTTGAGGATTCGGCCGATAAAATCGTTGAGTTCAGGCGTGCTGATCTTCTTTTTACGTTCCTCGAGTACCCGGTCGGCCACCGTTATCACTTTATGAATTCGCTGTCCGTTTAAAGCGGAAATGGAGACAATGGGAACATACTCCATCATAGGCGCACGACTATAGATATATTCTTCAAATTCCCGATGGATATTCGTGTCCTTGTCGGGCACCAAATCCCATTTATTGAGTACGATGACAATGCCTTTGTTGTATTTTTCAGCTTCCCGGAGGATATGTTTGTCCTGGGCTTCAAACCCGCGCATAGCATCGAGCATCAGGATGGCGACATCACACTCCTTGATCGCCCGGTCTGTGCGAACCGTGCTGTAGAATTCTACATTTTCCTTGACCTTTCGCCTTTTCCGAAGTCCCGCCGTATCAATAAGGATATAGTCTTTGCCCTCGTATGTCAGCTTGCTGTTGATAGAGTCTCGCGTAGTTCCCGGGATGTCAGTCACAATACACCGTTCATGATTCAGCAGTGCATTGATAAAACTGCTTTTTCCCACATTTGGGCGGCCGACAACAGCCAGTTTAGGTGTAGTGGTTTCCGGCTCTTCTTTTTCCTCCGGCAGGCGCGAGACGAGCTCATCCAGCAAGTCCCCGGTGCCCCGGCCGTTGATTGCGGAGATTGGATAAAGCTCCTCAAAACCCAATTCATAGAATTCGGTGGCGTTGAGCGTCCGCTCATCATTGTCGGCTTTATTGGGGACGAGAAGCACAGGCTTGTCCTGCTTGCGCAGTAATTCAGCCACTGCTTTATCCAGGCTGGTAATCCCTCCCTCGGTGTCGACAACAAACAGGATCACATCCGATTCCTCAATGGCAATATGCACCTGTTCCCGGATCCCCTCTACCACCACGTCCGTGGCATCTGGCAAATAGCCGCCGGTATCGATCACGTTAAATCGACGTCCGTTCCAAAACGATTCGCCATAGTGTCGATCGCGCGTAACGCCATATTCGTCATCGACAATCGCCTTGCGGCTGCCAACAAGTCGGTTGAAAATAGTAGACTTGCCGACATTGGGTCGGCCTACAATTGAAACTACGGGAAGCATGTGGACTTTATTCTATATATATTTGATATTGTTCTGTCACGGAAGAAAATAATGAATTAACTGCTTAAAGTAGAGCATTAACTCTATGTTACAAACCTTTTACAACAGTTTTGGATTTCTGGGATCGATTTCGATCGCATTCCTTATTTTTATTTGTTTTATTTTTTGGTTAGCTGGCGTCGCAGGCATTACACAGCTCCAAAATGACCGCTCCAAGCCGGTCAAGCTTTTTTTTTCAGTCTTGTTCCCGCCTTACCCCATTTTCTGGATTTTTTGGGATATGTATACTCAAAGCCAGCTTATGAAAGAAGATCGAGTCTGATAAACAGCTGGCCCTTCACTTGGTTCCAGCGATTATTAGTGGACCTTGAAAAACCAGTCCCGAAGCATCGGGAAATGTCAAAGTCTGAGCGAATTCAACCCGCAGCATTTACAGATAGCATTTGTATATATAAGGATATTGAAGATGCGAGAATGCACAGATTAGCCCAAAGAACGGTTTAACAGGCTCTCAAGTATATATTAGCAGGAATATTTTCACTCTTTTTATTTCTAATGATACACAGATATATTCCATGCACTAACAGACACTCCCAGAATTTCTCACCATAAATGTTATGCTCAACGAACCGTCATTTGTCCCCGACCATCTTGGATGGATCGAAGTGATCTGCGGTGGCATGTTCAGCGGAAAGACCGAAGAACTTATCCGCCGTGCGAAACGCGCGCATATAGCGGGACAAAAAGTTGTTATCGTGAAGCCTAAAATGGATAAGAGGTACAGTGATGAAGATATCGTATCCCACAACGAGAATGTACTACCCGGATTGGTGGTCGATACCGCCGATCAGGTGGTGCTGTTGACCGGGGATGCCCAGGTTATCTGTATCGACGAGGCGCAATTTTTTGACGACCAGTTGATCAGTGTGACAAATACACTCGCGAATGACGGTAAACGGGTTATTGTAGCCGGACTGGATATGGATTTTGAAGGACGTCCCTTCGATCCGATGCCCCAGCTTCTGGCTGTTGCCGAGTACGTGACCAAGCTTCATGCCGTTTGTGCGGAAAGCGGTACGATGGCTCATTACTCACAGCGGGTTGTTGACAATGAAAATCGCATGCTTTTGGGAGAAACGGATGCCTACGAGCCCCGGGCGCGCCACTGTTTTCGTCCCCCGGTCGACCAGCGACGAGGCAAGGCCGTCACACCCCTGACCAGGAAAAATCCCAATAATGACTCTCCCACTTCAACATGATTGATATTGTCCGCGGGATTCTCGGAATGGCGGCTATTATGGCCATTGCCCTGGCTTTCAGCAGAAATAAGAAAGCAATTAACTGGCAGCTTGTCGGCACCGGACTCGGCCTGCAGTTCATATTGGCCGTCTTTATTTTAAAAGGCCGGGATATGGCGGACTACTGGCCCCCGCTCGGATGGCCGAAAGATTTCTTCAGCTGGGTTTCCTCCTTCTTTGTGATCGTCCTCGATTTTACTACCGAAGGAGCTGAATTTATATTCGGCGACCTGGCCCTGAGTCCCGGTATGAACGACAGCATGGGCAACTTTTTTGCATTCCAGGTGCTCCCAACCATCATCTTCTTTGCTTCCCTTACGGCCATCTTATATCATTATGGGATATTGCAGCGGTTGGTACAATATATGGCAAAGGGCATGCAACAATTGATGGGGACTTCAGGGGCCGAGTCTTTGTCCGTGATCTCGAACATTTTTGTGGGACAAACGGAAGCCCCGCTTGTGGTTGAGCCCTATATCAAAAAGATGACCAGGTCAGAACTGCTGGCCGTAATGACCGGAGGAATGGCCACCATTGCAGGGGGAGTTATGGCGGCGTACGTGCAGATGCTGGGCAACTCCTATGCCCAGGCGCAGGGAGTTTCGCTGGATGTGGGCCGTTTGATGTTTGCCGAACAGCTCCTCGGTGCAAGCCTGATGGCGGCCCCTGCCGCCCTGGTGATCGCCAAAATACTTTATCCCGAGACCGGCGAACCGGCAACTGCCGGAGAAGTAAAAATAGAGGTTGAACAGACCGATGCCAACGGTATTGACGCCGCAGCCAGCGGGGCGGCAACAGGGTTAAAATTAGCTGCCAATGTTGGTGCTATGTTGCTGGCGTTCATTGCGTTATTAGCTATGGGGAATTATTTTTTAGAAGGATTTGGAAATATGACGGGTTTGAATTCGATGATACCGGAGGGAAGCCTCCGCATTGAAACGCTCCTGGGATGGCTGTTGGCGCCCGTTGCTTTTATTGTAGGGGTGCCCTGGGCCGATGCGGTAAGCATGGGATCGCTGCTTGGAACAAAAGTCGTGCTCAATGAGTTTGTAGCATATCTTCAGCTTTCCGATATGGTCGGAAACGCTACCCTAACCCCAAAAACCATTACGATGGCCACGTTCGCATTATGTGGGTTTGCAAATTTTTCATCTATAGCGATACAGATTGGCGGAATTGGCGGCCTGGCTCCCAGTCGTAAATCGGAATTAGCGCAATTCGGACTTAAAGCCGTTTTAGCGGGTACGTTAGCCAATTTAATGACTGCAACGATAGCCGGAATGTTATTCTAATCATGAAATATTCGACAACAGAGTCTCAGACTCACATTTTATTGCTGCTGTGCGGACTGCTTGCACTGTCAGTCTTCTCTTGCGATTCGCGGGAAGGGGATCAGCAGGCTGAGCATATCGCCCGCGTGGGGAACGAATACTTGTCCCTCGAGCAGGCAAAAGAGGCGATCCCTTCTTTTATTTATAAAGAAGACAGCGCTGCGGCCCTCGATCAGTATCGGCAGCAGTGGATTCAGCGCAAATTAGTACTCCGGGAAGCCGGTAGAATGAATCTAGGACAGCAAGAAGAGATTCAACAGAGGCTGCAGCAGGCTCGGGACGAAATTTTACGGGAAGCCCTGCGAACGCATATCGTCACAAGCGAGGTGGACACCGCCGTAAGTGAACAAGAAGTGGAAGCCTACTATGAAGAAAATAAAGAACATTTTATGCTGGGTGAAGCGTATGTGCAGTATCGTCACCTGAAGACCCAGGAAATTGAAGATGCCCGGACGGCCAAAAGGGCCCTTCAGTCCGGGTCACCGTGGGAGGAGGTAGCCGATAACTATGCTATGGAACCTCCTGATGCTATTGACAATGCCCGGAAATTCC
>NZ_JBEPWZ010000143.1:0-7230 GCF_041642155.1 Fodinibius sp. | reverse complement strand
CTCATCCGCGACAACGACAATTATTTTGTGCCGAGGCCCCAATCAGAGGATGTTGAGCAGCAAAGTGTTTCCCGGCGTTTTCGCACGCAGCCCGACTCTCTGAAAAAGTCGCCCTATTCAAGCCGGTATGTTGCCCTTAACATGCTGGATTCCGAGTCTGAACAACGGACACTGCACGATTTAACGCTCTCTAAACTGCGGGGCTACCAGTCGCTTGTCGAAGATGTATCCGTAGACACCGAATGGCGCATCAATAAAATTGCCCGCTACATGGTGGAAATCCATAAGAAATTCGCCATTCCGTTTGCCTGCATCATTTTTGTATTACTGGGAGCCCCCATCGGGATGTTTACCAAGAGAGGAAACCTGGGGTATGCGGCCCTTATCGGCGCCCTGTTTTTGACTTTTTACTGGATCTCAATCATCCAGGGAGAGAAGCTGGCCGACCGCATGTTCATCGCACCGGCCACCGGTATGTGGTACTCCAATGTCTTATTGGGCCTGGTCGGTCTTTATCTGGTTATTCGCATCTCCACTCCTTTCAAAATCTCAAATCTCTGGGGCGACCGTGATTAAAAAGATTGACCGATATATCATCAGCCGGCTTTTTGTCATCACCATTTTTATGCTGCTGATGCTGATTGTTATATTCATCATCTTTGATTTCTCTGAGAACAGTGAGGACTTTACCGACAAAGGAGCGGCTTTTGCCGAGATATTCGGGGTCTATTATTTAAATTACATTCCGGAGATTATACGACTTATTATTCCTGTTGCGGTCTTTATTGCCTGCCTGTACCTGACGGGACAGATGACCGAACGACTTGAAATTGTCGCCCTCAAGGCAGCGGGCGTCAGTCTTTACCGGCTGCTGCTTCCATACCTTATCTTTGGTTTTATTATCACGGGTATTACCAGCTACATGGATGGATATCTCATTCCCGACGCCAATAAAAAACGGATCGCCTTCGAATCGAAATACCTGCAGGGAAAATCCGAAAAGGTTGATAATAACCAGCTTTTCCGGCAGGAATCGGACCAGACGATCTTCAAGATCGGCTTTTTCAATGCCGATGAGAATACCGGTCATCGCGTTGACGCTACGACCTTTGCCGGCGACAGCATCAGGGAAACCATGTATATCCAGCGCATGATCTGGAAGGAACAGGAACAGTTGTGGAAGCTTGAAAGCGTCGATAAACGCATTATGACTCCCCTGGGATATGAACATGTATACGTCGATTCAATGGACACCACCCTGAATATCTATCCCCGCGATCTGGCCCGAACCACTTCTGATATCTACCAGCTGACCTATCCCAAAGCCCGGGAGTATATCCAGGCTATCGAGCGCAGCGGGGCCGGCAATGTAGAGTCGCCCAAAGTTCAGCTCTACGGGCGCTATGCCTATCCTTTTTCGATTATTGTGGTCATTATCGTGGGCTTTTCGCTGGCTTCCGTACGCCGCGAGGGGGGGAAAGGATTTTATATTGCGGCGGGACTGGGAGTGAGTTTTCTCTATCTGGCCCTGATGAAAGTCATTGAACCGTTTGGGGGGACCGGGGAAATACCTCCCCTGCTGGCCGCCGTTCTTCCGCACCTGTTCTTCCTGCTTCTCGGCCTCGGAGCCCTGTTCAGGGCCCGGAAATAATGGCTTCTGCTTCGTTTTTTCTCACTTTTCATCACGTCATGTCCCGCACCCACTTTAGCCTGGCCCGGATTCTTCATCAGGAAATTTGGTGGTGGGCAAGGCAAAAAAAGCTGGAAAATATGTTATTTCACACGTGAATGATGCGGGTTAGCTGACCGAATAGTTGGGCGACTCTTTGGTAATCTGGACAGAATGCGGGTGGCTTTCCTTGTAGGCGGCAGCTGAAATCTGTACAAACTCCGCTTTCTTCAGCTCGGAAAGATCTGCCGCTCCGACATAGCCCATCGCTGCCCGTAATCCCCCGACCATCTGATGGACCACCTCACTGAGATATCCCTTATAGGGTACGCGTCCCTCAATTCCCTCAGGCACTAGTTTATTGATATTATCCTCCACATCCTGGAAATAGCGATCCTTGGACCCTTTCTCCATGGCGCCGATACTGCCCATTCCGCGGTAGGATTTATACTTTCGGGATTCGTAGATAATCGTTTCACCGGGACTTTCATCCACGCCGGCAAACATCGATCCCATCATCACCGCATCGGCTCCCCCGGCTATCGCTTTGGGGATGTCGCCCGTCTGCTTAATGCCGCCGTCGGCAATGAGTCCGACGCCCGCTTCGTGGGCCAGCTCGGCCACCTCCATAACAGCACTCAACTGCGGAACGCCCACCCCCGTAACCACTCTGGTCGTACAGATGGATCCCGGTCCGACCCCCACTTTAAGGACATCCGCACCGGCATCGACCAGCGCCTTTGCCGCGTCCCTGGTAGCAATATTGCCCCCGATGAGACTCAGATCGGGATAGGCCGCCTTAATCTTCTCTACTATTTCCAGCACTCCTGTCGAATGGCCATGGGCGGTATCCACCGTAATAACATCCACGCCCGATTCCACCAGCGCATCGACACGCTCCAGGGTATCCTCGGTAACTCCTACAGCAGCCCCCACGCGCAGTCGTCCCATGTCATCCTTACAGGCATGGGGGAAATTCATTTTCTTTTCAATATCCTTAAAGGTAATCAGTCCCACCAGTTTGGTGTCATCATCTACAATGGGCAGCTTTTCCACTTTATGTTCCTGTAAAAGTTTTTCAGCTTCCTCCAGGGTGGTCCCTTCCCGCGCCGTGATCAGGTTGTCGCTGGTCATGATCGTACTCAGCTTTTTATCCACATAGTGTTCGAAGCGCAGGTCCCGGTTGGTGACGATGCCAATAAGTGTATTATCGTCTTTAACAATAGGAATACCCCCGATTTTATGCTTTTTCATCAGCGAGCGCGCTTTCCGTACCGTCGAATCCTTATCCAGCGTGACGGGATCAACAATCATACCACTCTCGCTGCGCTTTACCATGCGTACCTGGTCCGCCTGATCCTGAATCGACATATTCTTGTGCAGCATGGCAATGCCTCCCTCCCGGGCTAATGCAATAGCCAGTCGATACTCCGAAACAGTATCCATTGCTGCGCTGATAATAGGTACATTGAGGGTCAGGTCGTCGGTAAGGTCTATACTCGTATTGGCATCGCGCGGCAGCGTTTGCGAGTAGCCCGGCACCAGGAGCACATCATCATAAGTCAGGCCCTGCCGTGTAATCCGATCAGAAGGAGAGGAAGATTGCATGATAGAGTAGGTCTGCACGTATTTGGATTCAGGTTTGGGCAAAGATAAAAAAAATGTGGGCGACCTGCTTAACAGATTTCCTAAAAAATTTGTTAATAGTCAAGGTCACCCACATTATTAGGCTGCCCAAGGGCCTCTCCCTTATTAATTGAGGTCTTTACAAAAACGGTCTTTTGTTCAATACCGGCGTTATCGGCCGGTTGAAATTCTCTCAGACAGGCTACCTGCTACCATTCCAATCTTCCTCTGGCCCTGACCTTGAACAGGTACCCCGCCCCCCTGGGGAGTTTTGCAAAACCTTGCTATGTGATGTTGAATATCGTCAGCAGCCGGGACCGGCACTTTTTCTATAGCTATAGCAAAAGTGCATTAGAAACGGTGGACCTTTTTTGCCAAAGACCCTGTCCCGCTAATTGGTAAAGAGTGACATGGGTTTTGTGAAGGCCCCGCTGATATAACCTGAAATAGATCTTACAAACTGCGAACCCGCAACGCCTCCACAGCCGTCTGCAGGGAACACAAGTCATCTTTAAAACTCTCGATCCAGTGGACGACCCGCTGCCGGCGGCGGGCGACCCCGGGATCACAGCTGGAATACTGTCCCTGCAGCTCCTCAACCAGTGCCGACACATCATCTTTAATTTCAATTTTAAGCGCATCCGGCAGGTCTCCCCAGCCCATCAGTTTAAACATCTGTTGCAATTCCTGATGCTCCTGCTCAGCTTCTTTGAGCACTTTGCGTAGCACCGGTTCCATGTTTGCGGTAACCTGCTGGTTGGAAATATTAACTGCTGCATTCATAACTGGTCTCTTTGTTTAATTAATCTTCATCATAAATGTAACCAAGCAGACTGACAGCAGTATGTCACCCCTCTCTAAAAAAGATTCTGTCTTCCTGCAGCAAGGTGCAAGAGATTGAAAAAAAGTACGATTGAAGGGGAGTCCATAATGAAGATATTATCCAACATGCAACGGAACCGTCGCTGTGCCGGAACTGTTACTATAAAACAACACCCCTTGTTACCACGCACCATGCTTACATTTTATAAAGATACTTCTGACCAGTTTACGGACCATATTGAGGAAAAACTGCAGGATATGGTTGTAGCGCATAAGATTATCCAGGTTGACAATGCTGATTCCCTGCCTAAAGAAGTGGACAAGGATGAGTTGCCCGTACTCGGCGACGGCCACCGGACATGGTCCTCGCGGGCGGAAATTGTAGAGTTTCTGGAAGAGCTGCATCAAGAGGTTAGATTGGGACGCAGCCTCCAGTCCGACAGTTGTCACCTGGATCCCGACAATCCGGAACAGTGCCTGTAGAAAGGATGAACCCCTCCCCATAATTCACCCAGTCATAAGTAGAGAATCGGGCGTTATTACCAGCGGAATGACTTGACCTCCCCAGGGGGGATGTTACCCCGGGTAAATCGATTTTTTGGCGGCCAACAGGGTATTTTTCATTAGCATAGCCACGGTCATGGGACCCACGCCACCGGGAACCGGCGTGATCCAGCTTGCCTTTTCCCTGACGCTTTCAAAATGACAGTCGCCCACCAGGCTGTACCCCTTCTCCCGGGTCTCGTCGGCTACACGGTTAATGCCCACATCTATCACTACCACCCCTTCCTTGACCATCTCCCCCCTGATCAGGTTGGGCTGACCGGCCCCCACCACCAGTATATCTGCGGAGATGGTATGAGCCGTCAGGTCTTTGGTGTACTTGTGGCAAATAGTCGTGGTCGCTTTTCCTCCTGCATCCTCTTTGGAAAGCATAACGGAGATCGGCCGCCCGACAATATCACTGGCCCCCACCACAACAGCATGTTTCCCCTTGGTGGGAATGCTGTAATATTTAAACAGCTCAAAAATACCTGCGGGCGTACAGGAACGAAAGCTGGGTTGTCCCACCGTAAGCCGGCCTATATTCATGGGATGAAAACCATCGATGTCCTTGCGGTGGTCTATAGCCTCTATAACGTCGTGTGAAGAAAGGTGGGACGGCAGGGGAAGCTGCACCAGGATGCCATCCACATCGCCGTTCTCATTATAATACTGTATCGTGTTTTTCAGTTCTTTGGCGGAAACCGTATCGGGTAGCTGCCGGGTGTCGGTTTCAATACCCACTTCTTTGCAGGCGCGCGTCTTGGCCCCTACATATACATTTGAAGCGGGATCATTGCCAACCAGTATGACCTGTAGAAAAGGGGGGCGATGTCCCGCTTCGAGCCAATCCTCCACATCTTCGCGAACTTCATCTCTTGTTATTGCTGCTACTTTCTTACCGTCAATAATTTTAGCGGACATTTCGTGGTCTTAAGTTATGAGTCTTGAGTTGTCAATCAGAATGGGCCCCGGGTGCCGGTTGCTGGTATCCGGTATCTACCGCTCGATATCGTACTTCTTCATTTTGTTGTACATGTGGCTGCGCTGGATGTCAATCGCCTCAGCCGTCTGGGAGATATTCCAATCATTTTCATTCAGTTTTCGCAGCAAAAATAATCGTTCTGATGCTTCTTTAAAACCCTGAAAGGTGTCAATACTGTCGAGCAGGCTGTCGGCTCCCTCAGGTTTCCTGGATCCCGTGAGCGTGAGGTTACTGACTTCCTTTCCGGTGATGGTCGTACCCTCGGCAAGCAATCCCAGTCGTTCTACCGCATTTTGAAGCTCCCGTACGTTGCCCGACCACTGTTGTTCTTTTAACGCTTCCAGTGCATCATCACTAAACGAAATACCGGAAAAAGTAATGTCTTTTTCCGCCAGATGCTTGAGCCATCGCCGGGCCAACGCCGGGACATCTTCACGTCGTTGCCGAAGCGGCGGAACATGAATCGGAATCACATTCAGCCGGTGATAGAGATCTTCCCTGAAGCCACCGGCCTCGATCTCTTCCAGCAGATCTTTGTTCGTAGCCGCGATTACACGGACATCCACCGTTATTTTTTCGGTCCCTCCAACGCGAATAATGGCATTTTCCTGCAGGGCTCGCAGTACTTTAGCCTGCGCATTGGGACTCATATCTCCCACTTCATCCAGGAAAAGCGTTCCCCCGTCAGCTTGTTCGAATTTACCGATACGCTGACTGCTGGCACCGGTAAAGGCTCCCTTCTCATGACCAAAAAGCTCACTTTCGAGCAAATCTGCAGGGATGGCAGCACAGTTGACTTCTACGAACTCTTCATTCCTGCGCTGACTTTTTTCATGGATCCAGCGGGCTACAAGTTCTTTTCCCGTTCCGTTTTCGCCGGTCACCATAACTCTTGAATTCGTCTGGGCAACTTTATCGATGGTTTCTTTTATTTTTTTAATGCCCCGGCTTTCACCAATAATTTCAGGAACTTCAGGCAGCCGCGATCGTATGGTTTTATTCTCTTCCGAGAGCCTTCGTTGATCCAGGGCATTTCGCACACTCACCAGCAACCGGTTCAAATCAGGTGGTTTCTGGATAAAATCAAAGGCCCCTTTCTTGGTGGCTTCCACCGCAATTTCAATATTTCCGTGTCCCGAAATCATAATGACGGGGAAATGGAGTTTATTCTCTTTCAGTTTAGAGAGTACCTCCATACCGTCCATCCCTTTCATTTTAATATCCAGGAGCATAAGATCGACGGTCTCTTCTGACAGAATCTGAAACACCTGTTCACCATCTTCGGCTTCAAGTACACGATATCCCTCAAATTCAAGAATATCCCGGAGTGAATTGCGAATACTCTCTTCGTCATCCGTTACCAGTATTGTAGGGGACTTGTCAGGCATGCCTGTTCGTTAATAAATGTTAATATTTATAGTATATTTGTTGAATTATTTCTTCCTGTACCGAATCAACATAAGAGGTCGACTCGGTGTAATTATTCGTTATGATACTGACCACAAGCGGCTGTCCCGATGCCGACTCCAAATATCCGCTCAGAGCTCGAACGCCCGAAACATATCCCGTTTTGCCATGCATTTTA
>NZ_JBEPWZ010000142.1:0-7296 GCF_041642155.1 Fodinibius sp. | reverse complement strand
TGCGGTGGTCCTGCCGAGGGAGATATACCAGCAGATGGGCGCTAATCGCTGGAGCCACTGGGGCCATGAAAATACGTACGGGGGACGCGTGGACTACCCACTGCACAGAACGCTTTCGGGGATCCAGCAATCGCTGCTGGAACAGCTGCTCAACCCGGTCCGCCTGGCCCGAATCCGCGATACGGAAGTGAAGTTTGGCCCGGAAAGCACGATTACCATTCCTGATCTGATGGGGCAGTTAACAGATGCGATCTGGAGGGAGGTTTCCACTTCTCCGGGCAGTAATATAGGAAGCAACCGGAGGGACCTGCAGCGCGCGTACCTGGATGCGACGGCGCAGCTGCTTACGGATGCCCCCGAAGGCACGCCCGCCGATGCGCGATCGGTTGCCCGGCGCCAGCTAACGAGCTTACATCAGCTGCTGGAGAACCGTTTACGTCCCCCCACCCATGATTTCAATGAGTACACGCGGGCCCACCTGGAGGAGTCCAGTGCCCGCATCGAAGCAGCCCTCGAGGCGGGTTTACAGCTTAAAAACTAATAGAAGTTATTAAGTTTTGGGTGTTAAGGTGAAAAGATGAGGAATGTGATATCCTGTAAACAACCTGCGAAGTTGAATGTGGAATGATTCTTTCGCCATAATTGGAGCCGCGATATTGAATTTTAGCCAATACTTCAGGAAAAGAAACCAAATAACGAATAACCAGTAACGGTTATACTATCTGTTAAATACCTACTAAAGCGTTGGTTTGCAGTTTTGCTGCAGTATTTGCACCGCGTGGGCGAAATCGGGCGGCAGGGCGGAATCGAATTCCACCATTTCGCCGGTTGTGGGATGCTCGAATCCCAGCGTTTTAGCGTGCAGGCACTGTCCGTTCAGGGTGGACATCAGGTTCCTGAACATCTGCTTGCGGCTTCCGGTATTGGGACCATATCGAACGGAATCGCCGCCGTATTTTTGATCGCCGAGCACCCAGTGACGCTCATGAGCAAAGTGCACGCGGATCTGGTGGGTGCGTCCCGTTTCGAGTTTGGCTTCTACAAGGGTGAGATGATCGTAATACTCCAGCACCTTGTAATGCGTGACCGCATGTTTTCCTTTGCCGTCGGGGACGACCGCCATCTTTTTGCGGTCATTCCGGCTGCGGCCGATATCGCCGGTGATGGTGCCTTCCTTCTGGTCCGGCGTACCCCAGATAATGGCCCAGTAGGTGCGCTCAATATCTTTGGTTCTGAAATACTCGCTGAGCGTTCGATGGGTTTCGTCATTTTTGGCCACGACCAGGATGCCGCTGGTGCCTTTGTCGATCCGGTGCACGATGCCCGGCCGGATGCTGTCGGAATCGGGATCGGAGAGCTCCTCGGTATGCCACATCAGTCCGTTGACCAGCGTCCCGGTCCAGTTGCCATAGGCCGGGTGTACCACCACGCCCGCCTCTTTGTTCACAATGAGGAGGTCGTCGTCTTCGTACACGATATCCAGGTCCATTTTCTCGGCTTTGGCTTCCGGCGGCTTGGGGATGGGAAGGTGGATGTCGATCTGGTCGCCGGGCTCCATGTTGTAGGACGATTTTTCAACTTCCCCGTTGACGGTAACATATCCCCCTTCAATGGCTTTTTGGACTTTCGTTCGCGAGACGTTCTGGATAAAGGATGTGATATATTTATCCAGCCGCGTGCCCGACGTGTGTCCCGGGGGCACGGTAAAATGATACTCTTTAAACTTCTGCTCCTGTTCCTGTTTTTGCTGGTCGCTCATGCGCTTTACTATCAGAGATTTGAGTGAATGAAGCTAACGTTATAAACTTTTTTAAATTTTTTTGTAAGGATTGGCCCGCAGTTGACTCTTACTTATGACTCTTCATTAAGAGAGAGACATGTTGAGCGCAAAAAACGGGCTCCTGCTTCGGCAGGAGTCCTTTTTTGTTTTGACCTGTCAGGATAACGGGAGCCGGTTGCCTCCATTTCCACTCCGCCATGCCCATAATCAAAATTTCTTTGTGAATAATTCAGGTATATAGGTGTCTGCTGTTACCAGGCTAAAAATCTTCCTCTTCATACCGGCGGGCCAGCCGCTCTTCGTTGATCCGTTCCAGCTCACCCAGCCGGCTGGGGTCTAAAGCAGCCAGGCTCATTTCGCGTTTGCCCAGCGCTCCCCGGCAGCGGGCCACATTCCAGCCGGCCCAGGCCATCGCGCCCCGGGCTTTGGAGGCCGCACAGTAGGTCGACAGGATAACGTTATCCGCGCTGAGACGCTTGGTTTTTTTAAAAAATTCGCCGGTCCACAGCTCGCCGTTGACATCCGGTGAGAAGGCGTCGTGGAAAATATAGTCGGCATGTACCTGATCGGGATTAAAATCGTCGAAGAGGCCGTAAAAAAGGTGAACCCTGACAGTGTCGAGAAGGTTCACATGATTCATCCCGCGAGAGAGGTTTTGGAAGAGATCCGTAACCAGGTCCACGCTCCCGGGGTGATCGAGATGATCCCTGAAATTGAAGCCGGCGGCCGTACCCGGACGCAGCGGAAATGCTTCGACGGAGTAGTAATCGATGCTCGCGGTTGCCTTTTTACTGAGATAGTCATCCAGCAGCAGCATGAGATTGAGCCCCGTCCCGAAGCCCACTTCGAGGATCGTCAGGGAATCCGTTTTGCCCAGCTCCCCTGCCAGCCCGTTCTGCTCGAAAAACAGGTACCGGCTTTCGGATACCGCCCCGTTGGGGTTGTGATAATGCTGGTCAAACTGCGGTGAATAGACCGTATGCGAGCCGTCGCGGGTTTCGACGAGCCGGTTGCCACTGTTGGAATTGTCAGACATGGCCTGGATACTGAATAGCTGCTAAGGATTATCGATCAGGGCATAAAAACCGGCAACAGATTTTGCTGTCCGGTCACGGGGAAGATATTAAAAATCCGGACAAGTTTTTAAGAGAAGGCGAAGGCAGCATATTCAGTTGAATAGTCTGACTCTTTAACTCATGTTCGAGTTTTTCCAACTCATTTTCGACATCTTCCAGCTTTTCCAAATGTTTCAGCTCTTTTAACTGTTTCAGATTTTGCAGTTCCTTCAGGTCGATCACAAAGTCTTCGGAAACGGAAGGTTCCCCGGGAGGTTGGGCTATATCCAGCTCTACTTGCTGATGGTCAAGTTCGGGGGTCGGGATGGAAAGTTGGGAGGGGGTAAGAAGATAGACGCCAAGGGCCGTGAAAATACATCCGGCAATAATGATTTCCCATGTGGTATTTGGGCTTTTCATAGGACTGACTCGATTTTATTCAGTGGAATTGTTATAACGCTTGTATCACAGGTATACGACGGTAATTTTCTAAATGTTACAAAATAAGTTCATGAACTTCGCTTAAAATAACTATTTTAACAGCCCGCAGTAGTTGTGAGTCCAAATGACAACAAATTTATGAATGCAGATATCCTCAAGGAGCGAGCACAGCAATACCAGGAAGAGATGGTGGCAATCCGCCGTCACTTGCACCGGCACCCGGAATTAAGTTACCAGGAAAAAGAGACAACCAACTTCATTATTCAGAAGCTGGAGGAGCTGGGCATCCCGGTCGATCGTCCCCTCGAAACGGGCTGTGTAGGCATTCTGGAGGGAGATCAGTCTTCTGACCAGGTGATTGCGCTCCGGGCCGATATCGATGCGCTGCCTATCACGGAGACAGGCGAGCACAAGCGGGAATTCCTTTCGGAAAACGAGGGCGTGGCGCACTGCTGCGGACATGATGGCCACACGGCGAACCTGTTGGGTGCGGCTCATATCCTCTCGGATGCTGATGTGCGGGAGGAGATAAAAGGGACGGTGCTGCTCATTTTTCAACCCGGGGAGGAAACACTGCCCGGCGGGGGACGCCTGCTCTGTGAGACGGGCTACCTGCAGGAGAAGGGGGTGGATGTCATTTTCGGGCTGCACACCAACCCCAACCTGTCCCCCGGCCAGATAGGCCTGCGTAAAGGTCCCCTGATGGCGCGGCCGGATGAGTTTGAAATCGAGATTATTGGTCAGGGGGGGCACGCGGCCTCGCCCCACGAGGCGATAGACCCGGTTGTAATGGCGGCACAGGTCGTGGAGCAACTGCAGACGATTGTGAGCCGCAGCGTCAATCCCACGGACCACGCCGTGGTGACGGTGGGTAAAATTTCCGGGGGATCCGCGTATAACATTATCCCGGAGAAAGTGGAGATGCTGGGGACGGTCCGGACCTTCAGCGCGGAGACGGCCGACCTGATCAAGCGGCGGATGGAAAGCATTGTAAAAGGAGTGACCGAGGCCGGCGGGGGCGACTATACGTTTGCCTTTAATTACGGCTACCCGGCCGTGCAAAACAGCGACTGGGCCACGGATATTGTGATCGATACGGCCAGTGAGCTGCTGGGCGCCGAAAATGTGGAACAGATGGAGGTCCCCATCATGGCCGGCGAAGACTTTGCGTTTTACCAGCAGCATTTCCCGGGGGTGTTCTTTTTCCTGGGAAGCGGCGGGGAAGAAAGCGGTTCCGTATATCCCTGGCATCACCCGAAATACAATATTGACGAAGCCTGTTTTACCAGCGGGGCCGCATTGATGGCCTCCCTTGTTTTTCAGCCGCTTCCCTCATCGTAATGTTTCTTGCTCATTACCGGTTATTTGGTGTTGTGCCTATCAATTATTAGATAGATAAAGGGGTCAAGAGGCTAAAGTCAAGGGTCACTTTCCCTTGGGAAGCCTTTCCAAACCGTTCTTTTGGTCAATGTCGGCGTTATCGGTCGGTTGAAATTCTCACATATAGGCAATATCCTGCGATTCCAACCTCCCTCTGGCCTTGACCTTTCCCGATGCTTCGGGACTGGTTTTTCAAAGGCTTCTTTGGATGAGATTCGATCTTCCTTTCATATTCCCGGGTTAAAACATTATAAAGCAAGCTATGGCCCGAACTTTTTGGGGACCCGGGGGACATTGATTCCCGCAGCGTCTTTCTTATGCAAAGGTTGCCTGGTTCCGGTCGCCGTCGGCAACCGAAAGGGTGTTGAAGGGCATCTGATCCTGTATTATCATTATACCAAAGAGCTGGATTACTATTCTATGCTTAGTTTGTAAATATCAACCAACCGCTGGAGCCATGGAATCACCCTCTTTTTGGGAGCAGGATATTTTTGCCCGCTCTGGCCCGTATGATCTGGTGATCGTGGGAGCGGGTATCGTGGGACTCTCATCCGCCCTGTTTTATAAGCGGGACCATCCTGAAGCGGAGGTGGCGGTTCTTGAGCGGGGAGCGCGTCCGCTGGGTGCCAGTACCCGCAACGCGGGCTTTGCCTGCGTGGGCTCAGTCGGAGAGCATCGGGCGGACCTGCGAAAAGAATCCGAAGCTGTGGTCAGGCAGCGCATCAAGCGTCGCTACCGGGGACTCCGACTCTTAAAAGAAACACTGGGACGGGAGCCGATCGGCTATGAGCATTGCGGGGGATATGAGCTGTTCAGATCAGGGGAGCAGTTCGAGCGGGCGGCAGCGGACCTGGACCGGTTTAATCGCTGGATGGAGGAGCTGCTGGGGGAAGCGTCGGTATATGAAAGACGGGAGCTGGAAGGATACCCGGTGATCTATAACCGGCTGGAGGGGGCGCTGCATCCCGGCAAAATGATGCGGCAACTGATCAGGGCGGTGACCGGATCCGGCGTGGAAATCAGGTGGAGCAGTCCGGTGGAAGAGGTGAGCCCGGAGGGGACGGTCAGGGTAGCCGGCGCCCCCGCAGTGGCGGCATCGCAGGTGCTGCTGGCCGTTAACGGTTTTTCGCGTCGCCTGCTGCCGTCTATCAACATAAAGCCGGCACGGGGACTGGTACTGGTTACGGATGAGCAGGATTATTTGCCGTGGCAAGGCACATTTCATCACGACCGGGGGTATGTCTATTTCCGGAATATCGGCGATCGCCTGCTGATCGGCGGTGCACGCAACCTGGCGTTTGATGAAGAGGAGACGGACCGGTTTGGAGTGAATGATCAAATCAGGAATTACCTGGTGAATTTCGTCTCAGACGTATTGCTTCTGCCCGACGGATGGAGCGTGGACCACCAGTGGTCGGGCATCATGGGGTTCACGGAAAGCAAGACGCCGGTTGTGCAGCAGCTTGATGAATATCGGTACGTGGCGGGGGGACTCAGTGGCATGGGGATTGCCATCGGCATGGAAGTGGGACGGAGCGCCGCGAAAATGATAGGCGGCAGCGGCTGACCGCTGCGTCTTTTGATAGCCCGTAACAGGCGGTGAAAAGTCCCCTTCCTTTTTGTAAACTACGGGTGTAATTTTCTCTTTCACTTAGCCTGCATGTTATGATCAGCCGAAAAAACTTTTTAAAATTCACTGCCCTCGGGGGACTCCTGCCTGCAACTCACTGGTCGTCTCCCTTATCCCCGTCTTCCGGCAGGCCGGATCCGAACAGGCCGCTGGTGATCTCGACCTGGAGTCACGGCATACCGGCGAACGAGGAAGCCTGGGATATTTTAATGAATAAAGGAAGCGCACTGGATGCGGTTGAGGCTGGTGTGCGAATCCCCGAGGCCGATCCGGACGTACGTACGGTCGGCTACGGCGGTTATCCCGATCGTGACGGGTTCGTCACCCTCGATGCCTGCATCATGGATGAGCGGGAACAGTGCGGTTCCGTGGCGGCATTACAGCACATAAAGCACCCCATTTCGGTTGCACGAAAAGTAAAAGAGGAGTCCCCGCACGTGATGCTGGTGGGCGAGGGAGCGCTTCAGTTTGCAGTGGACCAGGGCTTTGAAAAAGAGGATCTGCTTACGGAGGCTTCGCGGAAGGATTGGGAGGCGTGGAAAGAAGACGCCGACTACCGGCCGGAGATTAATATTGAAAATCACGACACCATCGGGATGCTGGCCCTGGATAGCAGCGGCAACCTGTCGGGCGCATGCACCACCAGCGGGGCCGCCTGGAAGATGCACGGACGCGTGGGTGATTCGCCGCTCATCGGGGCCGGACTGTTTGTGGACAACGAAGTGGGGGCCGCTGCGGCAACAGGGCTGGGAGAAGAAGTCATCCGAACGTGCGGCAGCCACCTGGTGGTGGAACAGATGCGACGGGGCGATGATCCGGAGACCGCCTGTAAAAAAGCGGTGCAGCGCATCGTGGAAAAGAATGAGTCGGTGGATGATATCCAGGTGGGCTTTATTGCCGTCGACAAGCAGGGAAGGTTCGGGGGCTACAGCATTCAGAAAGGATTTAACTTTGCGGTCTGTAAATCCGGTCAAAACCAGCTGGTGGATGCTCCGTTTACAGCACCGGGC
>NZ_JBEPWZ010000141.1:0-7344 GCF_041642155.1 Fodinibius sp. | reverse complement strand
CATGCATTTGTTTTTTGGCCTGCAGTCTAAACAGGGCTATACTCTCATTAGTATGGTTTCTATGTTCCATGATATCTATATTCAATATATACTTCTGCAACACGGTGAGGGACAAAATACCCCATTAAACCATCTGATATAACATCTACTCACCAAACACGTTACTCGAAACAAGGTTGGCCGAGCAAAGCCTTCGTAGACTCCAAGTCCAACCCCAATATCATCCATATTGTCGCGAGGTATTTGCATGGCCTAATTATTATCTTTAACCTAAAATAAAAGATCCGTAACATCTTGTTAACTTAATCAATAAAATTAAAATATCTATGGAAACAGCAGTTCAGGCACAATGGCTCGGACACTCGGCTTTTAAGCTCATCAGTTCGGCCGGCAAAAGCATCTTGGTGGATCCGTTTCTCTCTCAAAATCCTTCGACCCCGGATGAACACAAACAACAAAATGATATTGACTATATCTTATTGACTCACGGGCATGCCGATCACGTGGGCGACACCCTGGAGATCGCCCGGGAGACGGAATCCACCGTCGTGGCGATGGTTGAACTCTCGCGGCTGCTTGTCAGCAAACACGGCCTGGCCGAGGATCAGGCGGTCGAAATCAACAAGGGCGGAACCGTTTCTTTCGATGATTTTTCCGTAACGATGGTATCGGCCAACCACAGCTCTTCCTTTCAGGGCGACTACGCCGGCGATCCGGGCGGACTGGTTATTGCCTTCGACGACGATATTACCTTCTATCATCTGGGTGATACCAACATTTTCTACGATTTAGAGCTGTACGGGGAATTGTACGACCCGGACGTCATTGCTGTCCCCATGGGGGATTATTATACCATGGGGCCCGAAGAAGCCGCTATGGCATGCGATCTCATCCAGGCGGACTATGCCGTACCGGTTCATTACGGAACCTTCCCCGTGTTAAGCGGAGATCCCGAAGACTTTAAAGCATATACCGAGGAATCAACCGATACCGAGGTCTGGATTCCCGAAGCGGGAGAAAACTTTTTGGAATAATAATCCATCAACTATAAGCCCGAAGTACAAAAAAGATGATCACACCGGTAACGGAAACGTAGAGCCATACCGGGAGGGTGATTTTGGAAACCTTGCGGTGCAGCTTCAGCTTTCCTGAAAAAGCGAGATAAAAGCTGGTTAAAATCATCGGCAAGACCAGGGCAGAAAGAATAATGTGTGATACCAGAATAAAAAAATAGACCGGCCGGATCATGCCCTCTCCTCTAAAAGGGGTACTGCCATGAAAATTGTGGTAGACGACATAACTGATTAAAAAAAGCGAGGAGGTCACAAAAGCCGTGAGGTTAAAGTTCATATGCCTGCTGAAATTTCGATCCCGAATGGCTTTATAACCAAACAGCAGCAATACCGCACTGGTGCTGTTTAATAAGGCGTTGAGCGCAGGCAGGCTGGTAATCAGGTTTGAGCTGTAATCACTCCCTCCTTTGAAATAAATAAGCCAGACCAAAAACCCCAGGGCAACACCACTTATTAATAGTATAACCCCGATGGCTTTAAACGGGCTGATATCTTTAAGAAGGTCAAGGGTAAACGGTTCATCATGTGTCATCAAAAAGAGTTTAAAAGATTACTTTAACAGGGGTCAAAGGTACAAATAATAGGTAATTTATTAAGAGCTATTTCGAAAAAAAACGCCTGACATCCATCCCGAAAGCAGCCGGCTTATCGGCTCAACTGCCATTATTTCAGCGCTACCTGAAAACAAGTCGGCTTTTGTGTTAGGCATTTTTAAAAAATTGATTATATATTAGTCCACTATTTCGGGAGCGGTAAAAGATTGGTATCTCCCCTATTTAGAATAGATTTAAATATAGCCGAAGGTATTTTTGCAGGTTCTAAAAGAGTTGGATTTTCCATACCTTCAGGCCGAAACTTTTGTTACGAACATTTGCCAAATAAGCAACGATAAATTATACGTGACCTATGGCTCAGATTTTTCCTAAATGGGCAGACGAAGTTCCACGCCAACTATTGCTTGGGCTTATCATTTTTGCAACAGCAGCGGTTGCCGGTGTCTGGTATTATTTTTCTCCCGAATACACCGATGTGGGGTATGTCCCCGAACAACCTGTTCCCTTCAGCCATAAACTTCATGCCGGCCAGCTGGATTTTGACTGCCAGTATTGTCACACGAATGTTTCTGAGTCAAAGCACGCCAATATTCCCGCCACAGAGACCTGCATGAATTGCCACAACCAGGTTATGACCGATAGTCCGCGACTGGAAAAAGTTCGGGAGAGCTGGGAAACGGGAGAAGCCGTTGAATGGATACGGGTACACAACCTACCCGACTATGCTTATTTTAATCATGCAGCGCACGTAAACGTCGGCGTCGGATGTGAAAGCTGTCATGGCCGGGTAGATCGTATGGACGTCGTCCAGCAGGTTGAACCGCTCAGCATGAGCTGGTGCCTTGACTGTCACCGCAATCCCGAACAATACGTGCGTCCCGCCGAGGAAGTAACGACAATGGGTTATGAGATTGTAAACCAAATAGAAAAAGGACAAGAGCTTGTTTCCGAAAATAATATCAATCCCCCGACGGATTGTCAAAGCTGTCACTATTAATTGCCAATAAGGTGTAGCACGCCGAACGAATTTGAATTAATGCAATCGTAACCGAATGAGCGAAGAAGTCAAAAATCCCAACTACTGGAAAAGCCTGGGCGAACTTGCACGAAACGAAGAGTATGAGAAGTACGTCGAGCGCGAGTTTCCCGAAAATGCTACTGAACTCAACGACGAGGTATCCCGACGCAGTTTCCTGCGCGTGATGGGCGCTTCTATTGCCCTGGCCGGCTTTGCAGCCTGCCGCCGTCCCGTTCAGAAGATTATGCCCTACTCCGATATGCCGGAGGACGTAACGCCCGGCAAGCCATTGTTCTACGCTTCAGCCATGCCTTTTCAGGATGCACTGGCGGGCATTGTTGTTGAGAATCATGAGGGGCGTCCTACCAAGATCGAAGGCAATGAGCTGCACCCGGCCAGCAACGGTAACACCAGCATTTTCGGACAGGCGGCTGTTCTTAATATGTACGATCCCGACCGGTCGCGCTACGTAAGAAAGGATGGGGAACGGTCATCGGTAAACGCCTTTGCGGAATTTTGCAGCAATCATTTTTCCGATACCGGTCAAAATATCGCTTTTGTTTCGGAAGCGAACTCCTCTCCTACGTACAACATGCTGAAGAATCAGGCGTTGGCCCGATTCTCAAACGCCCGATGGATTACCTACGAGCCTTTTGGAGAAGATAATGCCCTCGAGGGGACCAATATCGCTTTCGGGCAGCGGCTGCGCACCTTCAACCGGTTTGACAACGCCAGTGTTATCGTTGCTTTGGATGATGATTTTCTAAATCCCGCCGGCGACAAGAACAGCGTGGAGAACACCAGAAGATTTACGGATGGCCGGCATATTGAATCGCCCGAAGACGGCATGTCGCGCTTCTATGCGATCGAAAGCACGTTCTCGATAACCGGATCAAACGCCGACAACCGCCTGCGTATCAAGTCGAGCGATATAGAACCCTTTATATACGCCCTCGCGGCAGAACTGTCGGATGCTGTTAGCGGGCTCTCCCCGTTCAGCGGCATCAGCAATAAGTTTTCAGATCACGAATGGATTCCCATCCTGGCCGAGGAACTATTGGAAAATCGCGGGGAATCCATCCTGACGGTCGGAAGAGATCACAAGCCGGAGCTGCATGCTGCAGTGGCCGCCATGAACCTGGCGCTGGACAATGCGGGACAGACCGTTACCTATCACCAGGTACCACACCTCGACGAAGAAAACAGCCGGGAGGCTTTTGCCAGCCTGGCAGAAGATCTCAACGCCGGCAGGATCGACACGATTGTTTTGGTGGGCATCAATCCCGTATTCACCGCCCCGGCCGATCTGAACTTTGCCGATGCGCTTTCGGAAGCGGGACAGGTTATTCATCTCTCTGATTATTACGATGAAACGTCGAGGCTCGCCAACTGGCACCTCAACCGGGCCCACTTTCTGGAGGCCTGGGGCGACGGCTCCTCCTATACGGGCACCCGTTCTGTCATTCAGCCTCAAATCGAACCGCTCTATTCCGGAATCAGTGAAATTGAGTTTTTAAATACCATCCTGACCGGGGAGCAGCGCGACGGCTATGATCTCGTTCAGGAGACCTGGCAATCGTACTATTCCTCTGATTTTGAGAGCGGGTGGAAGCAGGCGCTCCACGACGGCGTGGCCGAAGAAGAGGAGTTTCCCGCGGTTTCCGTTAGCCTGTCCGATAACTTCAATACCGCGGCGGGTGATTTTGCAACCGGCAGCGGATCTTCTGAAGGCATTGAGCTGGTCATTCGACCCGATTCTACCGTCTTTGACGGACGTTTTGCCAATAACGGCTGGCTGCAGGAGCTGCCCAAGCCGATGACCAAGATTACGTGGGACAATGTCGCACTGATGAGTAAGGAGACCGCCGACCAGCTGGGTGTCACCGCAGCGGGACTCGGGGAAGCGGAAGTAGAGGTCGTTGCTATTACGGTCGACGGAACTACCGTTGAAATGCCGGCATGGGTACAGCCGGGGCACGCCGATGACAGCATCACTGTTACCGTTGGATACGGCCGCGAGGGTATCGGTCGTGTCGCCAACAAGACCGGCGTTGATACGTATCCGCTGCGCACGACGTCTACGATGTTGTATGCCAGCGGTATCTCGGTGGAAAAGACAGCCAAAACCTACGAAATCGCCTGTACCCAGGATCACAATACCATGGAGGGACGATCGCTTCTGCGCCACGCAACGCTGCAGGAATATCGCGACGATCCCGACTTTTCAACCTATGACTCAGCCTACGATGCCGAGATGCCGGGGCTTGCCTATGCCGATGAGCACGGGAAAGACCGGCCGCTCTCCATATTCAACTCTATTGATGAACAGGAATACCCGGCTGACGAGCCCCAGTGGGGCATGTCGATCGACCTGAACGCCTGTACCGGCTGCGGCGTCTGCACGATCGCCTGTACGGCAGAAAATAATATTCCGGTCATCGGCAAGCGCGAGGTAAGCCGGGGACGTGAAATGCACTGGATTCGAAATGACCGGTATTATGACGGCGACGTCAACGATCCCAGGGCCCTTCACCAGCCTGTGCCCTGCATGCACTGCGAGCTGGCTCCCTGCGAGCAGGTGTGTCCGGTAGCGGCTACGACCCACAGCGATGACGGGATGAACCAGATGACTTATAATCGCTGCATCGGTACCCGTTATTGTGCCAACAACTGCCCGTACAAAGTACGCCGTTTCAATTTCTTCAACTATACCAAAGAATTTTTAACCGAAGGTGACGATCCTGAGATCGTCCAGATGGCGATGAATCCGGAAGTGACTATTCGTTTCCGCGGGGTTATGGAAAAATGCACCTATTGCGTGCAGCGGGTTAATCGTGCCAAGATCGAGACAAAAATTGAGACGGACGGCGAGACGAAGAAACCCGCCGACGGCTCGGTCGAAACGGCATGCCAGCAAGCATGTCCCGCCGACGCTATTTACTTCGGTGATCTTACGGATCCTGAAAGCGAAGTGGTCAAGACAAAGAAAAACAATCGAAACTACCTGCTTCTCGAAGAGCTGAATACCCGACCGCGAACGTCGTATCTTTCCAAAATTCGTAATCCCAATCCCAAATTGGCTTAATTCTCAATAATTTTACGATGAGCACAGATTATCAATACGTACCGGAGCCAAAACTCGTAAAAGGTGATCATACCTTTGGGAGTATTACCGATCTTATCGCAAAGACCCCTCTGTCCCCCACACCCAAGTTGTGGTACCTGGCATTCGGACTTGCCAACATCCTACTTATTGTTCTTTTAGGCGCTATCGGTTATCTCATTTGGGATGGCACCGGTATCTGGGGATTAAATAACCCGGCGGGATGGGGTTGGGCTATTATCAACTTTGTATGGTGGGTTGGAATCGGTCACGCGGGTACGCTGATTTCAGCTATTCTATTCCTTTTTCGCCAGGGGTGGCGGACCGCGATCAACCGTTTTGCCGAAGCCATGACCATCTTTGCCGTGATGTGCGCCGGTATCTTCCCGGCTATTCACGTGGGACGTATCTGGGTGATCTACTGGGTCTTTCCCATTCCCAACCAGATGGCTGCCTGGCCGAATTTTTCGAGTCCCCTGCTGTGGGATGTGTTTGCCGTGAGCACCTATTTCACGGTTTCCCTGCTCTTCTGGTATGTAGGTTTGATCCCCGATTTAGCTACACTGCGGGATAAGGCCAAAAGCAAAGTAGCTAAAATTTCGTACGGTATTGCCTCCCTGGGCTGGACCGGCAGCTTTCGCAACTGGTGGAACTACGAAAAAGCGTATATGATATTGGCGGGACTGGCTACGCCGCTGGTGCTTTCGGTCCACACCATTGTATCGTTCGACTTTGCGGTTTCCGTCATCCCGGGCTGGCACAGCACGATTTTCCCCCCGTATTTTGTGGCCGGCGCCATCTACTCCGGCTTTGCCATGGTATTGACGCTGATGCTGATCGCCCGCAAGATGTACGGACTTGAAGATATCATGAACATCGATATCATGGAAAAAATGAACCTGGTCATGATGATAACCGGGAACCTTGTGGCCTTTGCCTACCTGATGGAAGGCTTCGTAGCCTGGTACAGCGGGTATATTTATGAACAGGGTATTTTCTGGCTCTATGTCGTAGGTCCCTACGCCTGGGGGTTCTGGATCCTGATGTTCTGCAACGTGGTAACCCCCCAGTTTCTCTGGTTCAAAAATATCCGGCGCAACGTAGCTATTACGTTCGTGATCTCCATTATTGTCAATATTGGCATGTGGTTTGAACGCTTTATGATTTCCGTGGCTTCCCTGTCGACCGACTTCATGCCCTCGGCGTGGGATTATTATTCGCCCAGTTTCTGGGATATTGCGACCTATATAGGAACATTCGGACTGTTTTTTACCTTCTTCCTGCTCTTCCTGCGCTTTCTGCCGATGGTTGCCATTGCCGAAGTCAAAGGCGTGATGCCGCAGGCGGACCCGCACAATTACGACGGGGAGACCAACGAGTTTGACCCGAGCAAAACCGAACCTGTAGTAGTACAACAAGAGCAAACTGTTTAGTAACTGATAATCATGGAAACAGAAAACAACAATATGTACGGTGTATTAGCTGAGTTCCGTAATCCCAAAGAACTTGTTGATGCGGCTGCTTCAGTAAAAAAATCCGGCTATAAAGATTTCGACACCTATGCCCCTTTCCCCATCCACGGGATGGAAAAGGCAA
>NZ_JBEPWZ010000140.1:0-7347 GCF_041642155.1 Fodinibius sp. | reverse complement strand
CGCTCGCAATGGTGAGCAGTTCCTGAAACAGATCCATGAGCGTATCAAAGGGCGTCTCGGCCGTTTTTTTTGCGAATGTAGAATCCCATTTTTGATACTTGAAATGCATAGTAATTATATTGACTTTAGCAGGAGTATACATAACATATTGGAAAACAAATTAATTCAAAAATGACAGTGACGGTTGACGACCTTGATAAAAATGAACCCGTGGACCGGATTCATTTTGAGCGCAGGCTATGGGAGGAAGGCATGCAGCGGGTGATGGGTCTCGATGAAGTGGGACGCGGGTGTCTGGCGGGACCGGTGGTGGCTGCCGGGGTGATTTTCGAGGCGGGGACGTTTGTTGAGGAGATAAAAGACAGCAAGGCTCTTTCCCTGGCGGATCGCAAAAGGCTTAGCCGGCACATTAAAGAAGAGGCCCGTTTCTGGACCGTCCGGTGGTGCATGCCGCGTGAAATAGACGAGCTTAATATTCTGCATGCGTCCATAAAGGCGATGCATAAATGCAGCGAGGCAGAACAGGCCGCCCCCGATTACCTGTTGGTGGACGGGAACCGCTTTAGCCCGGGATTGTGCCCGCACCAGTGCCTGGTCAGGGGCGATGACCGTTCGATGAGCATAGCGGCGGCTTCCATTATTGCAAAGGTATACCGGGACGAGTGGATGCGTAATCTCCACGAAGAATATCCCTATTACGGCTGGAATACGAATGTGGGTTACCCGACCCGCCAGCATTTTGAGGGTTTGCAGGAATATGGAGCGACCCGGTATCATCGCCAGAGTTTTAAATTGCGAACGGATAAAATGATCGAAGAAAAAAATAACTCTAAGGGTAAGGGAACGTTCGGGTAATCAGTGGAACAATGATCCCTGTACCGGTGAAAAGCGAAAAGTATGAAGTGTTAAGGAGAAGGTAAAAAGTTGAGAAACCAGCAAAATGAATCACTATAGAGTTTTACGAGGCCCTTAACTAATTGCAAATAACTAAACTTAATCCTTGACCCGAAGCTTAGAAATCGGCTGCCTTTGATAACTGATAACTGATAACTGATAACTGATAACTGATAACTGATAACTGATAACTGATAACGACCCTAACGGTAGATACTGAACTGCCGCTTATGGAAATCCAGGTTTAAACAGATGCCGAGCATAAGGGTATTGGTAATCAGTGCCGAACCGCCGTAGCTGATGAAGGGCAGGGGGACGCCGATGATCGGAATAAGCGCGGTAGCCGAGCCTATATTGATAAAGAAATGTGTGAAATAGATAGCGGCGACACTCACAATGACCAGCTGGGCAAAGGGATGTTTATGATTGGCGGCAGATCGCAGAAGAACAATCGTAAATCCTGTCAGTAATAAAACTACGATACCGGCTCCTGCGAAACCAAATTCTTCTCCTATTACGCAGAAAATGAAGTCGGTCCACTGCTCGGGTAAAAAACGAAGTTGTGTCTGGGTTCCTTCCAAATACCCCTTGCCGTACAATCCCCCCGAACCGATGGCGGTCTTCGCCTGTATGATATTCCAGCCCGCTCCCTGGGGATCGAAGGAGGGGTTGGTGAAGGCCTCTATCCGCGCACGCTGGTGGGGCTGCAACACTTGAAACAAGGCCACCTGTACACCAATAACGAGCAGGATGCCGGTGGCAAAAGAAGTGAAGGTGAGCCAGGTCCGCCGCTGAAGAATAAACACCAGCAGCGTTAGAAATACAGCCGCTGCCAGTCCCCAGTACCAGGCAATGATACTCAGATAGCCTATTATAGCGGGAGATATAATAAACAGCGATATGCCGTAGGGCAGACCCGACCAAAAAAGCACGACGGGGATCAGCGCTAAAAAGATGATGGCCGTACCGGAGTCATTCTGCATGATGACGAGCATCGTGGGGACCAGAATGATCAGAACCGTCGTTAAGGCTGTTTTAAGATTTTCGGCAGAGAGGTTGCGCTGGCTCGTCAAATAGTTTGCCACGGCAAGGACCGTGGCAATTTTCATCAGTTCACTGGTTTGCAGGTTTAACGGGCCCAGGACCAGCCAGCTTTTGGCGCCGTTTACTTCTCTGCCGAAAAGAAGGGTCAACACCATGAGCAGCAGTCCCCCTGCGTAGAACACGTATGATCCCTCTCGAAAGGTACGGGGACTTACATATTGCAGGCCGACGAGCAGCAGCAGGGCAAGACCGAAAGAGATCAGCTGCTTATAAAAATTAACCTGAATGTAGGCAGGCAAAAATTCTGCAACGGGACCCTGAGTAGCGCTGTAGATAGCGACCAGTCCGATCGTAACCAGGCCAACCCAGAGCGTCGTGAGAGGCCAATTAAATTCTCCAAAATCACTCATCGGGGTTGTCCTCCGTTTTGGGTTCAAGATCTTTTACGTAGTCGTATACCTGGGAGCGATTAATCTCGCCGGTTATATATTTTTCCACCAGCAGCGAAGCAATCGGGGCCGCCGATATAGAACCGTATCCGCTGTTTTCGAGGAGAACGGCAACCGCAATACGGGGATTATCCACCGGGGCAAAACAGACAAACCACCCATGATCTTCGCCATGCGGATTCTGGGCCGTTCCTGTTTTTCCCGCTACTTCGACGCTGTCCAAATTGGCGTAATAGCGTCCGCTGCCGGTGGTCACAACACGACGCATGCCGTTTTTAATGACCTCGATATTTTGGGAGTTGACCCAGCCTATCTTTGTTGTATCAATATCGGTATAGCGAACGGTACCGTCATTTTGACGAATGGAATGAACCAGGTGCGGACGAAGTGCGTAGCCGCCGTTGGCTATTTGAGCGGTAACGTTCGCCATCTGCAGGGGAGATGCGGCCAGGAATCCCTGTCCGACTCCCAGGCTGAGCTGATCGCCAATCCCCCAGGTGCCTTCGCCCAGCAGGTTATTCAGATAGGTGCTGTCGGGTAGAATACCTATGGTCTCATTGGGCAGATCGACGTTTGTAGGACGTCCCAGGCCAAAGCTGGATGCGAGTTCATTCCAATAGTCGATACTGTAGTTATGAACTATTTTATCCATCAACCAGAAGAAAAAGGTATTGCTGGACTCCTGAATGGCTTTGCCAATATTATATTGTCCAGGGTCGGCAAGATCGTTATAACGGCGTCCCCGGGAATAGTAACCGGGATTATAGATGGTCGTGTTTGGATTGATAATACCCAGCTCCAGTCCCATGAGTCCCATTAAGGGCTTGAACGTAGAACCCGGAGGCTGCTTGCTCGACAGGGCGCGACTGAATAGCGGGTTGTCGGGATCGGTGTTGATCTTTTGCCAGTAGTCGGAGTCAATGCGTCCCGACAGGCGGCGTATGTCATACTGGGGGGCGCTTACCATACTTAGAATGCCACCTGTCTGGGGATTCAGTGCAACCAGTCCCCCCCGTTTCCCCTTCATAAGGTCTTCAGCCAACAGCTGTAGCCCGGTATCAAGCGTAGTATGAAGGTCCGAACCTTTTTGAGGAGCCTCGTCAATGGCCCCGTCCTGGTAAGAACCCAGATTCTGTCCCATCGCATTGACCACGACATATTCCGTGCCGTACTCACCCCTGAGCTGGGATTCATATTCATTTTCCAGTCCGGTTTTTCCGGTTTTATCACCGAGATGATAATGTTGCTGCTCGAGATATTCCTCTTTTGAAACTTCCCGGAGGTAGCCGAGGATATGAGAAGCCTGCAGGCTGTCGACCGGGTAGTGCCGTTTGCTTTCTATCTGGTGGCCGATCCCCGGGAGCTGCCAGATATTTTCCTGAATAACGGAAAACGTTTTGAAGTCAATTTCGGTAAAAAGCCGGGAGGTCCGATACCAGGAGTAATCCCGCGCCTCCCGGACACGTTGCCGGACTTCCGCATCCGGTACGTCCAAAAGGTCGGCCAAAAGAGGCATTTTATCGGGATCGTACGCAGAAGGGGTGATGGTAATGGAATAGATCGGCTTATTGTCGACCAGCAGTTGTCCGTTCCGGTCGTAGATGAGTCCGCGCGCCGGATTTATGCTCTGTTGGCGAAGCGCATTTTCCCGGCTTAACGGCTCATACGTTTCGTAATCCAGTATCTGAAGTTGAAACAGCCGTCCCATGATCACCAGTCCAAGCAGGATAATGATCAGCTGAAAGATGCGAATTGATAATTCCGTTCGTTTTTTCTGATGACGTGTCATGCAGGGATCATCTTTTTGTTCTAAACAGTTGTATGCAACAGGCAATAACAGCAGAATACAGGCCGTTGCCGATCAAGTGACGCCAAAACAGGACTTCAGCAGAATAGTTTTGAATGAAAAGATTCAGTCCTAAGAATATAATATTGTGCACCAGAGCAGTTAGAAGGACGGTCAAAAACACAGGTCCGATCAACAGGGGTGTTTTTTTGTCTTCTGGTATAAAGCGGTGGCTTAAATATACTAATAATGTTTTTGTAAACATATGAAGTCCCCACAGATCAAGCAAAAAATCCTGTAGAAATCCCAGCAGTCCCGCCATCAGCAAAGCCGCGGTTCTGTCTTTTTTGCTCATAAACCAGACCAGGAAGATCAGGACAAGGTCAGGTTGCATCTGGTAGATGCTCAAATGCCGGAACAGCACAATTTGCAGCAGCAAAAACAGTACTCCGGCCCCGAAATATTTCAGCTGTTCTTTGGTCATTCTAATACTTCCTGATACTGTTGATTGAGATCACGGATCGTAGTATCGGGTTTAAACTTGATGACAAATCCACCTGACATGCTGTAGAGGTTGACAAAGGGAACGAGAAATATTTTTTGGGTATCCTTACCTTTTTGAGGTACCGTACGGGTGACTTTCCCAATGGGAATGTCAGGTGGAAACTGGTTACTATAGCCCGAGGTAACGACTACTTCTCCCGTATCAACGTCAACGGTTTGCGGGATATGGTTAAGCTGAAGCTCTTCGATGGTATTGTCATCCCAGGAAACAATGCCGTAAGCATTTGACTTTTGCAGTTTCGCGCTGACTTTAAAAAGAGTGTTTAAAAAAGGCATCACCTGGGAGTATCTCCTGTCAGTCAGAATAACTTTTCCGGCCAGTCCCTCGGCTCCGACCACTGGCATTCCGCTCTCAATTCCCTGCTCGGTACCCGCATCAATAGTTAAAGAATTAGAGACCTGGTTTAGCTTTTTGCCCACAACTTGTACGGGATACAGATCCAGGTTGCTTTCGCGGCTGAAATCAAGCAGCTCCCGCAGCCGTTGATTTTCCTGGTCGGCCGACCGCAGCCGGCTTAGCTCATCGAGCAACAGCACATTTTGTTCTCTCAGGTAGGTGTTGGTCTTGAGCGCTTGCTGATACGTGCGGATATTGGAAAAGGGCTCTTCAAGATAACTAAAGAGGGTTACCGACATCTTACGCAGGTTGTCGAGACCGCCCTGATGCCGGCCGATCATAAAAAAAACAGCGGTGATCAAGATCACCGCTGTAATAATATGATCTTTGACATCAGATATTCCCGGAAAACGTATTTGCATTCACCCTATTGTGACTTAATTAATTACCGTTCGATAGTATTCCAGATCTTCCAGGATAGCGCCGGTGCCGCGGACGACTGCCGTCAGGGGATCTTCGGCAATATGAACGGGCAGGTCGGTGGTCTCCCGAATCAATTTATCCAGGTTTTTGAGTTTGGCTCCCCCCCCGGTGAGCAGAATTCCCCGGTCGAGGATGTCTGCCGAGAGTTCGGGCGGGGTTTGTTCCAGTGACTTGGTAATGGATTCGACAATCGTATTGACGGATTCGGAAATGGCTTCCCGGACGTCTTTGGAGGTAACATGCCGGGTCCGGGGTACGCCGTTGACCAGGTCGCGTCCCTTCGTGTCCATTTCAAGCTCCTCATCGAGAGGGGCGGCGGAGCCGATCTCACACTTGATTTTTTCAGCGGTACGCTCCCCGATAAGCAGGTTATGGTTACGGCGGAAATAGTTGATGATATCGTCATTCAGCTCGTCCCCTCCCAGGCGTACGGACTGGGCAAACACGATGCCGGAAAGCGCGATTACGGCAATCTCCGTGGTTCCACCCCCCACATCAACAATCATATTACCGATCGGTTCATGCACATTCAGCCCGATGCCGATAGCGGCCGCCATGGGCTCATCAACCAGATGGACGGATTTTGCGCCGGCGTGTTCGGCGCTGTCGCGCACGGCGCGTCGTTCTACCTCGGTGATGCCGCTGGGCACGCAGACAACCATCTGCCGGGTACTTGAATACCATTTCATTTTCACCTTGTCGATCATGCCGCGGATCATCTGCTCGGCCACTTCAAAATCAGCGATCACTCCATCCCGGAGCGGACGTACCGTACGGATATTTTTGTGGGTCTTTTCGTGCATCAGCCGTGCTTCATGGCCCGTTGCTACCGGTTCATTTTGCATGTTCAGGGCAACAATGGAGGGTTCATTGAGCACAATGCCTTCTCCCCGGGAGTAGATAAGCGTATTGGCTGTCCCCAGGTCGATGGCTATATCGGTATAGAGCCAGTCGAACCATCCTTTATTATTTTGATTTTTCTGCACGTTAGAGACGTTTTTTTCCATGTTTTAAAAAATGTAGATGAGCTTGGGGTCGTCAAATTATTTTCTGCGAAAATAACAATGTCGAAAATACAATTTTGTCCGCCTATTTGCGAATAAATAAGATTAAAAGTTAAAATGAAATTGCAAGTCGAATTTAGTGACGGAAAAGCCTTTTTCCCGTGAATACCATGGCCAGTCCAAGGCGGTCTGCCGCGTCGATGACCTGTTCATCTCGGATGCTTCCGCCCGGCTGGATAACCGCGGTTGCACCGGCCCCGGCCGCGGCTTCCACTCCATCGGGAAAAGGAAAAAAGGCGTCTGACGCAATGGCCGTTCCGTCGAGGGACAGTCCCTCTTCCCGGGCCTTGGCAAGGGCGATTTGGGAGGCCTCCACCCGGCTCGTCTGTCCCGTGCCGATACCGATCGTCTGCTGATCTCTGGCGTACACGATGGCATTCGATTTCACATGCTTTACCACCTTCCAGCTGAAGAGCATATCCCGTATTTCTCTTTCCGTTGGTTGCCGTTTTGTTACGACCCTGAGATCCTCTTTCGCGGTAATCGTAAAATCAGCATTCTGGCTGAGGGCTCCCCCGAATATGGATCGAAATTGTTTTTCTGTTGTTTTGCTGAGGGGTCGTTGTTGCCGGATGAGCCGCCGGTTTTTCTTCTGTTCCAGCAGCGACAGGGCTTCTTCGGAAAAGGAGGGCGCAATAATGATTTCGGTGAATATTTCATCAACAGCCTTCGCGGTAGCCCGATCCAGCTCCCGGTTGACGATCACGATGCCGCCGAATGGGGACT
>NZ_JBEPWZ010000139.1:0-7381 GCF_041642155.1 Fodinibius sp. | reverse complement strand
TGGGCTGAATTTCACTCATAGGGACTTTTTTGTTGAATTTCCTGGTAGAAAAGACGATAGATAAGATACAAAAAATAAAAAAGTTTTAAATCTTTTAAATAGCTATTCTATCCCCGTCCCTGCCAAAGGACCAGAGATTGCCGGGAGGCACCCATGAATAGAGGGTGCTTAGCACACCTGTATCGCGGCATGAGAGACCGTGGTTAACGGTGTAATTATTTAACGGAAATTAGAATGCAGCAATAAGCATCTGTTCACAATAATGCAAGAAAACAAGGAATAAAACAGCTAAAAAAAGAATAAAAGTTTTGTTATGCTGTGATTTGTAAATATTTTGTGTTCCCTCACATTATAAGAAGATTAAAATTTATAAAGGTAAATTGCATATTTATGAACGTATTTGTTGCCGATAAACTGCCGCAGGAATCGATCAATGAGCTTGGAACACTGGTTGAAAACGTTGAAAATCGACCGTCGGCCACAGCGAGCGAGATGGACGGTGGCCTGGGAGAGGCCCAGGTGCTGGTTGTCCGCTCCACGGTGGTCAGTAAAGAATGCATCAATAATAGTCCCAATCTGGCCCTTATTGTCAGAGCCGGCGCGGGGGTAAACACTATTGATCGGGAGGCCGCAAGCAATGCGGGTATATATGTGGCCAACTGCCCCGGAAAAAATTCCATTGCTGTTGCTGAATTGACGATGGGATTAATCGTATCGCTCGACAGGCGCCTGGCGGACAACGTGATCGATTTTCGGGAGGGAAAATGGAATAAAGCCGCCTATGGCAAAGCGGACGGCCTGTATGGAAAAGTTATCGGTATAGTTGGACTGGGCGGGATTGGACGTGAGGTCGTTAAAAGAGCCAAAGCGTTTGGTATGCAGGTCATCGCATGGTCGCGATCGCTGACGCCCGCACGGGCAGAGGAAATGGATATTGCGTATGCGGAAACCGTGGAGCAGGTGGCATCCGAATGTGATATATTGAGTGTGCATCTTGCCCTGAATCCGGAGACTGAGCAGATTATTTCCAGGGAGATTTTATCCAATCTGCGCGACGGGGCCCTTTTTATCAATACGGCGCGGGCAGGGGTGGTTGATGAAGATGCCCTTTTCGAGGAAGTGCGCTCGGGCCGCATCCGGGCGGGATTGGACCTGTTGAGTGATGAGCCCGAGGTGAAGCAGGGGCCGGTCGAGAGCAGGTTCCAGGAACTGGATGACGCATATGTGAGTCATCACATCGGGGCGAGCACCCGGCAGGCCCAGCTGGCGGTGGCCTCAGACGCGGTTGATATTATACGCGGTTATATTCACGAAGGGAAAGTGAGAAACTGGCTGAACCGCTGCGAGCATACCGAGGCGCCGTGGAAACTTGTGGTGCGTCACTATGATAAACCGGGTGTTATTGCTAATGTCATGAACGAGCTAAAAAAAGCAGACATTAATGCCCAGGAGCTTGAAAATGTCATATTTGAGGGCAAAAAGACTGCATGTTGCACAATTCAGCTCGATGCGGATCCCAGTCAGCAGGTCTTGTCAAATATTCGTGAACGTCGAAATGAAGTCATCAGTGCTACCCTGGTACCGGGAGAAAACTAAGACCGGAAGGAAGATGCTCCGTCCCGGTTTAGGGGATCCGGCGGGGGAATGCTGCCAGTACCAGTAGAGGATTCGCAGGGGGATATTATCAAAGGGGATGTAAGTTTTTAAAAATCTAATCAACAGCAACATAAACCAGATAAGGGAAAGCAAGGATGAGAAAAAAAAGTGGGTCAGCGTGGCGGAGTATTCTAAAGAGGGTGTTCCTGGTATTGGTGACCGGGGGATTGTTGTTGTCTGTTTCTGCAGCATATGCTCAACCATATGATTTACTGCTGGACGGGGGACATCTTATTGATCCCAAAAACGGGATTGACGAGCCGATGGATGTGGCTATTGCGGGGGACAGCATCGCAGAAATTGCTCCCCAAATTTCTCCCGGCAGCGCCGGGCGCATCATAGATGTGAGCGGGTTGTATGTGACACCCGGGATTATTGATATGCACACCCATGTGTTTCACGGCACTGACCCGGACGCCTATATAGCGGATGCCCACGTAAGCGTGGCGCCGGATGGATTCACCTTTCGATCCGGAGTCACCACGGTCGTGGATGCGGGATCAGCCGGGTGGAAAAATTTCCGTACCCTGAAAGCCCAGACGATCGACCGGGCGGATACACGCGTGCTGGCCTTTTTAAATATTGTGGGGGTCGGCATGGTGGGACGGTATGAAGAACAGAATGTAGCGGATATGAACCCGGAGATGACCGCCCTGATGATTAACGAGCTCTTTCCTGATATTCTCGTAGGCATCAAGTCCGCCCACTACTGGGGTGATTTTACCCAGGTGGAACGAGCAGTGGAAGCGGGCAACAGGGCCGGGGTGCCGGTGATGGTGGATTTTGGCGAGCATGATCCCCCGCTGTCCCTGGAGACCCTGCTTATGGACAAGCTCCGTCCGGGCGATATCTTTACCCACACCTATTCCTATACCCGGGGCCGGGAGGCGGTTGTTGATGAGGAGTTCAACGTGAAGCCTTACGTCTTCAAAGCCCAGGAGCGGGGCGTGCTGTTTGATGTGGGACACGGCGGTGGAAGCCTGATCTGGCACCAGGTGATCCCGTCCATGGAGCAGCAGTTCTGGCCGGATGTGATCAGCAGCGATCTGCACACCGCAAGCATGAACGGCGGCATGAAAAATATGGCGAACCTGATGTCAAAGTTTTTGAATATGGAGATGCCGCTGGCGGAGGTTATATTGCGTTCCACCTGGACCCCGGCGCGGGTGATCGGCCGTGAAGACCTGGGACACCTGGGCAGGGGCGCCGGCGCTGATGTGGCGGTGTTCAGGCTGAAGGAGGGGGACTTCGGGTTTTTAGATGCCCGCGGGCGCACCATGCGGGGAAGCCGGAAGCTGGAGGCCGAGCTGACGCTGCGCGATGGACGGGTTGTCTGGGATTTGAACGGCCGGGCAGCGCCCTCGTGGGAGGAGGAACCGCGGCGATATTAATATTAAAACGGTGGTATAGAAAATAAAAAACAAGTCTTATGGCACATGCAGGTTTCATGCAGGCAGATACGGACGCGGACCGGATCCGGTGGCACGTTCTTCGAGTGATGCTGGTAGTCCTAATCCTGGTTCCGGGACTGGGATCAGCCTCTGCTATCGCCCAGCCGTACGACCTGCTGCTTAAAGGGGGACAGGTGATAGATCCCAAGAATGGTATGAACGGCCCGATGGATCTTGCCATAACGGGGGAGCGCATTGCCCGCGTCGCCACTGATATTCCGGCCTCGGAGGCCGTAACCGTCATTGATGCCAGCGGACTTTATGTAGCACCGGGATTGATTGACCCGCATGCCCACGTGTTTTTCGGCAGCGACCCGGGGAAGAGCTTTGCGGGCGGGACGGGCAGTGTCGCTCCCGATGCGTTCTCCTTCCGGTCGGGGGTGACCACGGTGGTCGATGCCGGCGATGCCGGATGGCGCAATTTCCCGGAGTTTAAACGCCGGGTGATCGATGAGTCGGAGACCCGCGTGCTGGCTTTCCTTAATATTTTTGGCGACGGGTTGACCTCCGGTTCCGGCCGTTATCAGATGGATGATATTAATATTGATAAGATCCGGGCAATGATCCAGGCGCATCCCGACCTTATCGTGGGCATGCGGGTGGGACACTTCCTCGGGGAGAGCTGGCGGCCGGTTGAGTCCGCCCTGCAAGCCGCCCGTGGTACCGGTCGTCCCCTGCTGCTGGAGTGCCACCTGCCCGGGCTGCCGCTCTCCGGGCTGCTGGAGCGGATACGTCCGGGCGATATCGTTACGCATGCCTTCGGGGAAGTGAGCGACCGGACACCGATCCTTGATGAGAACGGCCAGCTGCGTCCGTACGTCAGGGAGGCCCGGGAGAAAGGCATCCTGTTTGACGTGGGGCCGGGCGGCGGAAGTTTTCATTTCAGCCAGGCGATTCCCGCCCTGCGGCAGGGCCTGTGGCCGGATACGTTCGGCACGGACCTGCACCGCTACAGTATGAATGGTCCGATGAAAAATATGCTGAATATCCTCTCGACCTATCTGAATTTGGGTATGAGCCTGGAGGATGTGATTGCAGGGGGCACCTGGAAGGCGGCCCGGGCAATTCAGCGCAGTGACCTGGGACATTTGGATGAAGGGACGGTGGCGGATGTGGTGGTCCTGGCCCGGCGAACGGGGGAGTACGGCTATGTGGATTCCGGGGGAACCAGGATCTCAGGAGATGAAAAGCTGGAAGCCGCCCTGACCCTTCGCGCGGGCCGGGTTGTGTGGGACCAAAACGGGCTGGCCGCCACGCCGCGGGAGGATGAAGAATAGAAGAGTTAATAAGATACATGATCATAAAAAGTTCAACTAAGATACTAACGTTATGCCAAGTAGAAAAGAAGTGTTAAAAATGTTGACTGCCCTCCCGTTGGGAGCTGCTGCCGGAAGTCATTTCGCCAACGGTGACGGTCGCAGGGGGGACGGGGCGATCCTTTCGGAAAACGGAAAGACCAACCGGGCGATGGGCGATGAAGCGTTTCGGAATATCGGGGTGGAACCGGTCATTAACTGTAGGGGGACCTTCACCATTATCGGGGGGTCGCTGGAGCGCCCACAGGTTCGGCAGGCGATGGAAGCCGCCTCACAAAGTTATGTACAGTATGATGAGCTGGCCGAGGGTATTGGACGGCGGCTGGCGGAGCTGACGGGCGCGGAGTGGGGCATCGTCTCGGCCGGATGCGCCGCTGCCATGAAGCACGCCACGGCGGCCTGTGTGACGGGTGGGAATCCCGAGAAACTGGTCCGTATCCCCGACCTTACGGGATTTGAGAAGACCGAGGTCATTATTCCTCACAATTCGCGAAATGCCTATGACCATGCGGTACGGAATATCGGGGTGGATGTGATTACTGTGGAAACCGAGAAAGAGTTTAAGCTTGCCCTGAGTTCCCGTACGGCCATGGTTTATCTGCTGGCGGGACGCAGAGGGCCCCTGGGACTCAAGAACGTGGCGAAGATGGCCGGGGAGTTTGATGTGCCGGTACTGGTGGATGCGGCTGCCGAAGATCTCACGATTCCCAACGCCCACCTGCGGGACGGGGCCACGATGGTTTGTTATAGCGGTGGCAAGGCGCTGCGGGGTCCCCAGTGCGCGGGACTTCTGCTGGGTCCGAAGCACCTTATGCAGGCGGCCTGGCAGGCGAGCTCCCCGCACCACGGGCCGGGACGCGATAACAAAGTCGGCCGGGAAGAGATGATGGGCATGCTGGCGGCCGTGGAAGCCTGGGTTAAGATCGATCACGAGGCCGAATGGGAGACCTGGCTTTCGTGGCTGGATACCATTGACCGGCGGGTTTCCGGCATTGACGGTATTGATACGGTGGTGGAAGAGCCCTCCCTCCCGGGGATGTCCCACCCGGGCGCCCTGGCACCGATTTCCAATCACAGTCCCCGGCTTGAAATTCACTGGGACCCGGACCGGTTGCACGTCACCGGCGGTGAGCTGGCCGAACGGCTGGCGCGGACCAGGCCCCGGATTGTAGTGGGCAGCGGCACCGACGATGAGGCGGGGACGAGTTATATCACGATAACGGCGTGGATGATGCAGCCGGACGATGCGGAGGTTGTGGCCGGTCGCATCCATGAACTGTTGTCGAAAAAAAGAAGTCCCCGTTCCAACGATATGCAGGCTCCGGCCGCCCGGTTGACGGGACGCTGGAACGTTGACATGCAGTATTATGCCGGTCAGAGCGAGCATGTTTTTTTCATCGAAGACCAGGATGAAAACTGGGTGGAGGGGGCGCACCAGGGCGACTTTACGGTCCGCGATATCGGCGGCACCGTAGAAGGGACGACCGTTAAGCTGTTGAGTACGGAGCGGCTGCCCGGCGACCGGGTTACGAATATATTTACCGGGACTCTTTCGGGGGATGGAAACAGGATTTCGGGGGATGTCTTTTTGGGGGAATACCTGACGGCAACTTTCGAAGCCACACGTCAGCCAAAATCGGGAGATAGGGAGCCGATAAGCGTGCCCGAAGGTCCCCCACTGGCAACGTAATCAGAATAGCAGGTCCCCGTTTAGCAATACGTCAAAAGGGATTTTTTACAGGTATACGTTATTCTGTTAACGGAGGTTTGGAAAACCAGGAATTCTGCCCAAGTTTAAGGCCGGAGGAGGTTGGAATACCAGCACAGAGTCCATATGCGATGATTTCAGCCTACCTCAACGCCGGTATCGGCCGAAGGACCGGTTTGTGCAACCTCTTTTAATCGTCAAACATACCACACGGCATAGCTAAAAAAACGTTTGAATTCGAATTGAGTTTTCTTTTATGATGGACCGCAAGGATTTTTTACAGCTGGTAACGGCGGCGGGAACGGCCACGGCCGCAGGGCTCGGGATGAGCGTCCCGGCCGGGGCAGGGAAGGGCCCGGGCGCCGCCGCGGCGTCCGGGCGGGCGATGAGGGCCGATATGGTGATCGCCGGCGGGGGACTGGGAGGCGTGGCCGCGGCGCTGGCGGGCCTGCGCAACGGGCTGTCGGTGATTATGACCGAGCCGACCGACTGGATCGGGGGACAGCTGACCCAGCAGGGGGTGCCGCCTGATGAGCACCAGTGGATCGAAACCCACGGGGCCCCGCGCAGCTATCGGCGGCTGCGGGCCGGCATCCGCCGCTACTACCGCCGGCACTACCCGCTGACCGCGGAGGCGGCGGGGCGGGAGCATCTGAACCCCGGCGACGGGGCCGTCTCCCGGCTCTGCCACGAGCCGCGGGTGGCCCTGGCCGTGCTGCACCAGATGCTTGCTCCCTACCTGAGCAACGGTCAGCTGAGGCTGCTGCTGGAGCACCGCGTGACCGGCGCCGACGTGGACGGGGACCGGGTGCGGGCCCTGCAGGTCCGCCACGGGCGGAGCGGGACCCGGCGCCAGCTCGAGGCGCCCTATTTTCTGGATGCCACCGAGCTGGGGGACCTGCTGCCGCTGACCGGCACCGAGTATGTGACGGGGGCCGAATCGCGCTCCCAGACTGGGGAGCTGCATGCCCCGGAGCAGGCCAGCGCGGCCAACCAGCAGGCCTTCACCTACTGCTTTGCCATGGACTACGCGCCCGGGGAAGATCACAGGATTGAACAACCCGAAGACTACTCCTACTGGCGCGACTACGTCCCCCGGGTAAGTCCGCCCTGGCCGCAGAAACTGCTCGACCTGACCTACCCGAATCCTTCGACGCTCCAGCCCCGTGAGCTGGGCTTCCAGCCCGAGGGCGCCGCGACCGGACAGAAGCTGAACCTGTGGAATTACCGGCGGATCATCAACCCGGATA
>NZ_JBEPWZ010000138.1:0-7502 GCF_041642155.1 Fodinibius sp. | reverse complement strand
GCCCGGATGCTATAGATCAACAATTCCTCTTCTTCGATAAATTCAGACCGGCTTACTCTGCATTCCGAGCCCGGGTTCTGGTTATCCGGCTTTGTGAAGCTGTCAAAGTTGTGGGTCCCCCGTACCATTTCAGCACAATAGTCCATCGCTTCCCTGTCGAGCTCCTGCAGTACCAGGATGGAAGTATCTTTCACAAGAGGACGGGGACGACGGGCAATCTGGTACCGGTACTGACGGAACGAGGCATCAAAGCGGGCGTGGAAATCGGGAGTGGTCGCCTGC
Source organism: Fodinibius sp. (assembly GCF_041642155.1). NCBI lineage: Bacteria > Pseudomonadati > Balneolota > Balneolia > Balneolales > Balneolaceae > Fodinibius > Fodinibius sp. The sequence continues at coordinate 7,220 of NZ_JBEPWZ010000138.1, read as the reverse complement.
ATGTCCCACACGGCAATATCGTCAGGCAGCAGCCCCAGCAGCGCATATAAAAGCCGGTGCGCGTCGAGCTCTTCGGGAAAGTCAAAATGAGCCGTCTGTCCCTCCGCATGAACCCCGCTGTCGGTGCGTCCCTGTCCGATCACATCCACCGGCCGACCCAGGACCCGGCCGAGCGCCGCTTCAATTTTCTCTTCCACCGTCACGGCGTTCGGCTGTTTCTGCCAGCCGCTGTAGGCCGTGCCCGCATATTCTATTAAGAGCTTGTAGCGCGGCATAGCCGGAGGGATTTCATTACCTTAATACAACCTTCTAACCTTTTTTTCGCTCCCTTCCCCAGTGCCGGAAAATAGAGATGCTAAAGCCGCCCATCAACAGGAACGTCCCCAGCCATACAACCGAAATAAACGGCTTCTCTTCGGCCACCAGTAAAACCCACTGCTCCCGCACTTCCTTGTCGACGCCCCGAATCGTAAGTTCCACCTTCCCCGTTGACGGGTCCACGCTGCTGAATTGTACTGTACCGTTATGCCCCGGGATATCGGTCGGAGGGGCATAAGACCAGTTCTTGCCATCTTTCTGATAAATAGAAAACAGCGGGTACACCGAATTTGAACTGTCACTGCCCCGCTGCGTGACTTCAATATTGGCCCGGACGGCAATAACCGTGCTGTCCTGAAGCTCCTCGTCGGATTCCTGGCTGTATTCCTTCAGCGTAAAGTCAAAGGGTCCCACAGAAACCGTTTCACCCTGCCCGATCTCAATTTTATGGATTTTGGAGCTATCCTGCAGGCCTGCCGCAGCTGGTTCGACTTGTCGTCTCTGCTGCGCCTGCTCCTCGGCTTCCTCATTCTTTTGCTGCACATACGAACTGCCCGAAACATACAGGTAGATATCACTCAGCAGGCCGGTCCGCACGTCGGGGTCCACCGACCACTCGATATTCTGGGCGGATGAAGAGGCCAGCATCGGGTATACCTGCGGGTTAAGCGTGAACTGTTTGCCCTCGCCGTCTGCCGGCTCAAACTTAATGCGGTATTCCTGCTGGCCGGGACGGGCCTGGTCTTTGAGCGTATATCCCTCATAGGTTACGCGGTATTTACCGTTGACAACCTTTGGCTCATTAAGCTTAAGCTCCAGAAAGTCAACCGTTTGCGTCTTCCTGAAGCCCTGCTCATCAGTGACATTTCCGCTTTTGATAGCCGCATTGTACTGCCGGGTGGCATCATCCAGCAAGTGATTGTTATAGGCAGAGGAAGCCAGGATACCCAGCAGCAGCACCCCGAAGCCGAAATGGGACAGCGCTCCGCCAATCAGCATCGGGTTTTTTCGGATGAGCCGGATCATGATGATGGCGTTGCCAATCAGGGCAAACCAGGCCGTCAGCAGATATACCATGTAATAGATATTCCGTACCTCCCCGATAATAATGGACGCAAGGGTAACGACGCAGGTCAGCGCTACCGGGAGGGTCAAATCACGGGCCAGTGAGTCGGCATCCTGCCGTTTCCAGAAAAGATACTGCCCGAAGACCGTCAGGATGGCGGTCACCATCGCCATGGGCATCGTCCACTCGTTATAGAAACTGATCTCGGGCGGGGTGGGATTTTCCACAAAAAGACGCCCGATAATCGGGGAGCTGGTCCCCAGTATAATAACCAGTCCTATCAGAAAAAGCATCATGGCACCCGCAAAGGTCATGAATTCCCTGCTCAATAATTTCGACTCTTTTTTCTGCCTGGGCAGTTCCTTGTACCGGTAGAAAAAAAGTCCGAGTCCAATGCCCGTAACAGCCAGCATAAAGATCACAAGCTGGCTGTATAATCCCAGATCGACAAAGCTGTGTACGGAGGCATCCGACAAGATACCCGAGCGGGTCAGAAAGGTTTCGTAGACGATCGCCACATACGCCAGGATGGCAAAAATAATCGATGCTTTCTGCGAGGTTGAACTCTTCCGCTGTATGATCATCGTATGGATGCCGGCCGTACCCAGCAGCCAGGGTACAAAGGAGGCATTTTCAACCGGGTCCCACGCCCAGTAGCCGCCAAAGGAAAGCGTAACATACGCCCAGTAGCCGCCCAGGAAGATGGCCGTCAACAGCGCCACATTCGCGCCCAGCGTCCACGGCAGGGCGGGACCCACCCACTCATTGTATTTGCGTTTCCACAGCGCGGCCATGGCAAAACAGTAGGGTACGGCCATCATGGAGAATCCCAGGAACAGGATGGGCGGGTGAATCATCATCCAGGGACTTTTCAGCAGGTCGTTCAGCCCTTTTCCATCCTGGGGCACGAAATCGGGATTGGTCTGCAGGAACGGGGCATTGGGCATCGCTTCCGCAAGCGTCCGGAAGGGAGAAGCCCCCAGTGTGGCATCCCCCAGCGGGATCCCCGAGATCATGGACAGCATAAAGATATGCGTGAGCGTCAGGAAAAAGAGGACCGGGCCGCGATACGTATCGCGCGTCCACTTCATAAGCCCAAAACCAATAAGGATGGAAAACAGCACCCAGAGCATAAAGCTTCCCTCCTGTCCCCCCCAGAAGGCCGAAATAAGGTACTTCAGCTGCAGGTCGCTGCTGGTGTAATTATAGACATAATAAAAATTAAACTGGTGTGTCAGGATGATATAGACCAGCAGTCCCGATGCCACCAATAAAAAGAACCCCTGCAGGCCAAACAGCCAGTTGGAGACCTTAAAATAGCGATCCTCATCGTTCCTGGCATACAGGAAATACCCGATGGCAGCCAGGATCGCAAAGAGAAAGGCGGCGTTGACAAGAAGTTCACCGAAAAATTTAATCATAAACAACTACACCTAACTGTTACCCGCATTGGCCTTTTCAAATTGTGCTTCGTCAGCGTCATTATACTTTGATGGACACTTCATCAGCATCTCGTCGGCATAGAAAACATCCCCTTCGATACTGCCGATGACCACAAGACGGTCGGCCTGTTCGAAATTGTTGGGCTTCGACTGCGGGTATACCACGCGCCGTACATTCCCGGCCTCATCTTGCATATGGAAGATAAACTGTTTCGACTCCATGGAAAACCCATACTCCCTGGAATCGTCCCAGCTGCCCACCACGTGGGCGTTGTTCATATCCGCGGCCTGTTCAAAGTTCACATAGGTGCTGATGCTGTTGCCGAAATTGTACATCAACAGCGAGGTGAAGCCAACGATGGCAATTATGCCAATGATTAATTTAGGTTTCATGTTGAACCGTTTTTTTGGATTGTTTTAATTCATTTTCGAGCCGTCCCACCTTTTTATCCACCCGAATAATAAAGAAGAGCAGGACAAACCAGATGATGAGACTCACGCCCAGCACAATAAAAATGAGATCGTACGAAGCCGCCGCCTGAATTAACGGTCCCGCCTGTTCGAAGCCTTCGCTTGCCTTCCAGTCGGTCGAATATGATTTCGTCAATGTATCAACGGCCGCAACGCTGTCTTCTTGTGCCTGGATAAGTAAAAAATTCATGCTTGCTGTTGTTCAAGTTGATGCTTCATTTCCTTATAGCGGTACAGTATATCGTATAACCAGAATGCAAGGGCGATAAATCCCACGACGGCGGGGTAAAAAATATAGCGCAGCTCCGGCGCCGTTATCTCGCTGAATGCCGGGTTGCCCTCAGCCCCCGGGTGCAGGCTGGGCAGCTGACGCGGAATAATATAGAGCAAAAAAGGAATCGTCGTAGCGGCAAAGACATTGAAAACCGCGGCAATCTTCGCCCGCTTCTCCGGATTGTCAAAAGCCGTTCGCAACACAAAATAAGCAACATAAATCATCATCCCCAGCGCCGAAAGATTCATCCGCGGCTCGGCGAAGGTCCACCAAGATCCCCAGGTAAAGCGTGCCCAGAGCGAGCCGGTAATCAGTCCGCATATACCGAATAACAATCCGATCTGGGTAAAAGATTCCGCTTTCCGGTCGGTAGCCGGATCCGGGTTATTCAGATACATGATGCTGTAGACAAAGCCCGCGGCAAAACAGACCGCCATCGTAAACCACATCGGAACGTGCAGGAAGAGATTCCGTGATGATTCGAGCAAAATGGGGATCTCGGGAATAGGGATAAGGAATCCGGCTATCAGAACGCCCGTCATCCAAAGCGCTACCACATATTTCCACGGTTTTAATCTCATCAACTGCTAAAATTTTAATCTGCTCATGTCATGCCCTTCGCAAAGGACGTAAATATACGAAATCTATTTGGGAAAACTTAGTCATTTCACCTTCAACTTCCCCAAATTTTACCTAACTTTACAGGAGAAGTTGCCGCGTTCTGCCGCGGATTTTTCATCCCGGCTGTCCGGAACAAGACTTTCATGCTAAACAGACCTTCTCCACCATGGCTCATCAATCCGACTCCAAAAGCATTGAACTGACCATCAGCTGGAAGAATCACCTGCCGGGTTATGTCCTGTCCATACTGTTGATTCCGCTGTTCGGGATCGGGCTGCTGGGCCTCTACTGGGTCCGCAAGCGCCAGCAGCGCCTCTCCTACCGGGTCACCGATACCCGGATCTCCGCGCGCGATGCGAAGTACCAGCGCAATGTCGACCTGGTGAGCATAGAGCGGGTAGAGGTGCGGCAAAGCTGGCTGCAGGAGAAGCTGGAAGTCGGGGACCTGGAGCTGCATACCTCCGCCTCATCGATGACCCTCTTTGGCATGGAAAATCCCTACCACCTGAAAGGGATGCTGGAAAAGGCTGTAGCCGCACAAAAGAAGCAGCAGCAAACCGAGAAAGAACGGGAAAGACGCGAGCCAGAATATGATCCCGGAAGCATGGACAAGATTGACTACCTGACCGGCCTTTGGCAACAGGGGTTAATGTCGGACGAGGATTACAAGAAAGAGCGCAGGCATTTCGAGTAGGATAAGATACAGCCCGGGATGTTGTATACCGCTTCGGATATTCTGAAACAGGAGATTACCATCAACCCTTTTGAATCGTTGTTCGATTCCGATGACGCAGAGGGTTCTGACGGCGATGACGAGCAGCTCGATGACGTTAACCGCTTTTACGATGTTGAAATAATGATACCCTTCCTTTCGTTTCTAATGCGCAATCAGTATATTTCCCATACGCATTAACAAACCAATACCGTTATGAGTAAGAAGACGCTAAACCTATCGATTGAAGAAAGTATAAAGCGCCGGGCCAAACGCATAGCCAAAAAGCGTGGCATAAGCGTATCCCAGTTTTTTGAAGAAATGATTATCAAACAAGAAGAACGGGAAGAATGGACTCCGACCCCCGGCAGTGCTGCAGAACAAATAATGAATGCCATTCCCGAATCCAAAAAAATGGATACTCCCGATTATAATAAGCTCAAACGTGAAGCTTTAAACAAAAAGTATAACCTTGACTAAAGCTTTAATTGATACAAATGTTTGTTTGGATGCAGCCTTGGGAAGAAACCCTTTCCAATTAAATGCACTTAAAATTATAGAATCCTCACAGTACAGGGAATTTTCAGGACTTATTGCAGCACATAGCCTTGACACCCTTTTTTATCTCATAAATAACAAGAATAATAAGGAGGAAACTTATACTGTTTTGGATGGATTGCGGCGTGCATTTAGTGTTGCCCCAGTAACCCAGGATATTATTGATACTGCCTTGCATCTAAAATGGAATGATTTTGAAGATGCCATCCACTATACCACGGCCCAGGCGGCCAATTGTGATGCCATTGTTACCCGCAACCGGAAGGATTTCAAGGGTGCCGATTTGCCCGTGCTTTCGCCGCTGGAGTTTTTAGACCAGCTGCACGAACACTAATTGTCTTGCCAGGCCATTCTTCGCTATAATACAAACAATAGGAAACCCGTTTAAAATGGTATTACACCGCTCATAGCTGCGATGACACACCGCATTGGCCAACACCTCTTCGATAGCGGTATCACAAACAACCACTACTATCAATTTATAATTTCCCCAATTTTACTTTTTCATTCTTAATCAAAACCGCTCCGTCGTATGGGAGTGCGCCGGCACATATTCCTCCCTGTTTTTCTCCTGGTAAGCCTCTTCATTCTGGGTCACCGTCAGGTGCCATATCACCCCCGCTACAGCCAGGAAGAAGGCGTAGACAATCATCGTTTCCTGAATCGTAAGCCAGTCGTTTTCCAGTATCCAGGAAGCCAGCATCACTGAAGCCGATTGGGTAAGGGTAAACAGGAGCCATTCCGTACTGAAAATACGTCCCCGGAACGTATCCGGTGTCCGCCGCTGGAGCAGCACCGTGCTCATCACCCAGTTGGCCCCGGAGGCCGCATGGGCGATAAAGACAAAAAGCAGCATAACTCCCAGACTGGTCGTCATTCCCACAATAGAATACATCATCCCGCCGAACATCATGCAATACCCCATGGCCCGCACCCAGTCGCGCTCGCGGTCAAAAATTCGCCGCCCTATCACGGGACCGATCCCCGTGCCCACGCCGCGCGCCGAGTAGAGCAGGCCGAGACCGATGCTGCCCATCATCAGGACGTCTTCGGATACCAGGATCAGCATGTAGGTCAGTCCCCCCAGCAGCATCGTAAAACATCCCTTGGCGAGCGTGGGACGCATTATCTGGGGATTGTCGAACAAATAACGAAAGCCCTCTTTAATGCCGGTAAGGGGATTGCGCGTGCGCTTCAGCTCGGCATCGGACATCATTTTCTGTGGAATCACCGCCTTATAGATAAACCGGGCCGATACCACATAACTGATGGCATTAATAACAAATACCAGGTCCGTACCCAGCCACGCCGTCGCCAGTCCGCCAAACCCCATCCCCATCGTAAAGATTATGCTCCAGCTGGCGGAGGATAACACATTCGCATCCACAAGCTCTTCTTTGGTCGTAACATTGGGGATAGAAGAGGTCTTGGCCGGCTCGAAAATGGCGGAAAGCATCATCTGCAGGGCCGTCAGAACGTAAGCCAGCCAGAGCGTGTCATAGGATACGACCAGCAGCAATCCCAGCACCAGCAGGCCCCGCAGCAAATCACAAACAATCATGATGCGCCGCCGGTCGAACCGGTCGGTCAGGTAGCCTGCGAAGGGCGAAAAACTGGCCAGGCTCATCATCTTGACCACGATAATCAGTCCCAGCAGGAATTCGGAATCGGAATACCGGGTGATAAGCGCATATACCGCCAGGATTCCGAACCAATCCCCGAAATTGGAGACAATCTGGCTGAGCCACAACCGGCGGT
>NZ_JBEPWZ010000137.1:0-7533 GCF_041642155.1 Fodinibius sp. | reverse complement strand
GCTTCTCCGGTCGATACCTCCTCAAAAAAGTCGTCGGGCAAGCTTTTGATGAAAGCGGTTACGTTGGAGGCGTCTTCCCCGTACCGGGCATTCGGTGCCGCCTCACCCCGGCCCACATAGCCGTCGGCGGAGAGGGATACAAAAACATTCGAAACGGTCCTCCTGGTGCCGCGGGCAATGGTAAAGGGCTGTTTGAGCGCCAGTTCTTTTGTTTTGCAACGAATGTTAAAATGAGACATATCCCATGACTTCCAGAAACTTCAAGTAGACGTAAAAAGCGGGGGCGGCCAGGATAAACGCATCAAAACGATCAAAAAAGCCCCCGTGTCCCGGCAAAAGCGTCGAAGCGTCTTTTACGCCGGCCGCTCTTTTCAGCCGGCTGGCGGTCAGGTCGCCAACAGGGCCGAATACGCTGACCAGCAAAACGGCGGGCAGCATCAGTAGCAAAGGTGACGGGTAGGCGATCGGGACCAGGTACAAGGCGACAGTGAGTCCTGCCAGGGCCCCCGCAACACCGAAGAAAAAGCCCTCCCAGGTTTTATTGGGACTTATTTTCGGGGCCAGGTGATTTTTGCCGAAATTTTTGCCGCCGAAATAGGCAAAGATGTCGTTCCCCCAGACCATCAGCAGCAGGCTGAGCGTCAAAACAAAACCGGTTTTGGTATTCCCCAGCTGCCGGACCAGCAGCAGGGCCAGTAGCCCGAGGGGCGCGTAAAGACCACAAAAGGAAGTGGATATAAGTGATTTAAGTCCCCGGTCCCCGGGTTTAACGATCTGTGTGCCGGTAAACAGCAAAAAGACAGCCAGTCCCACCGCCAGATCATGGTGGAAGAATGGGGATAATAAAACCCAGAGTCCAATGATGTAGGGGAATAACGGATCGGAGGGAAATCCGGCTTTTCCGCTGATTACTGAAACTTCACGCTGTATGAGCAGGCCGATGAGCACAATAAGGGCCGCAAAATAGGCCCCTCCCACGTACGTAAGGTACAGGAAAAAGGCAGCAGCAGGAACGGCAAAAAGAATACGTTTGGTCAGCTCACTCACAAAGCTACTCCTCTTCCCGGTTCGAATCCTCAGGCAACTCCAACTCCTCAAGGGCTTCCCGGGCCTGCCGCTCATAGTCCTTGGGAACGTACAGGTATACCAGGGCGGTTTCGCCTACATTCAGGCTAAAAGCGGAATCCCGTTTGGAGAGGATCTGTGACGGAATCTCCATGCTTGACAGGTAATTTTTGGCAGATTCCACCTCGTATTCTGTCCCCCGCTCGAATACACAAACCCAATCTTCTATTTCATTCGGCTTCGGTCCCTCAAACATAATATGCCTCCTCGTGCCTATTTTTTTGATACTGATTATACATCCAATATACAATATATGACGTAATTAACAGACTGATACTTACAGCCCAGATGGGAGGCATCGATTCCGGGGTCATCTCGGCAAAAGCTGACTCCGGGTAATAGGTTCCGTACAGCACGCTGCCCCCGTTATTCGCAAAATGCCCGGCCATAGCGGGTAATACGCTTTTAGAAACCCAGGTGATATAGGCAAGAAGTATTCCGATAGCGGCCAGGGGAAAAAGATTGCTCAACTGCATATGATAAAGTCCGAAAAGCAGCCCCGAAATAATAATAGCCGGCCAGATGCCCCAGCTTTTCTCAAAGGCCCGCAGTACGTAACTGCGATATAACACCTCCTCGCATATTGCCGGGACGACAGCCACGTGGAAAAGCGTAAGCCACATCATATGATCGCTTTGCAGGAAATTTTCAATCATCTCCATCTGCGAAGTTTGGATATTGGCAAAGGCATCCGGAAGGGGGATGAGGGTATTGAGCCACGAAAGGAACCAGATGACAGGCTGACCCGCAACCAACAGAACCACTGCCAGCAACATGTAGCGCAGGGTATCGCTACGAAAGTTAAATCGCATAAAGACCTTGTGTGCGGACCGGGACGTATGGAGACGGGCATAAAACCAGGTCGCCAGCCCGAGGAAGAGAATTTGTCCCGTTGAATTACCAATAAAGACCAGGTCCAGGTTATCCATCATCAACTTCATTGCTTCCGACGGGTCGGAGCTAAGTCCCCCTTCCATCCCGATCAGGGCAAGCGCAATGACCGAAGCGGTAACCTGAAATAGCATAAAAGCCGCTATGATCCATATCAACGCCAACACCCAGTGGGAAAAACCGTTACGTTCGGCCCAGGAAGTATAGGCGCCGGCAGGATCGGATGCCGTTAACTGTTGCTTGTATTCTGCCTCCTCGCTCATTAAAATTTCATCATAAATGTTATCCTTCCTGCTTGCCAAATATTTTTGCCCCGATCATACCGGTGATAAGATTGAGAATGCCGTTAATCGGCAGACCCCACAGCAGCTGCATGCCGATACTGTCATTGCTGCGGAGTCCTTCGACCGTGGCATCAATCATTTGTTGCTTTTGGGCGTCCGGCATATCCATCGCCTCCAAGTTGGCGATCGTGCTGTCGATCATTTTCTGGGTCATATCCGGGTCCACAAACTGCCACACCTGGCTCAGTACCACGCTTACAATGGTGATACAGACTCCCGTTAAAAATCCAATAAGCGCCCCCTTTCCCAACTTGATGGGAATATCTTCATATTCCCGCGCATAATGCCAGGTTGCCAGCATACCACCAAAAGCTCCAACCAGACAGGCAAAAATACCGATAAATTGAGAGGGTGAAAAGAGGGAACCCGTAGGTTCCGAGTTGATGACCGCGTAACTGGTGATTAATGACAAGACAAAAGCTATGATCCCGAATATCAGTCCCGCCGTCGTCACCGACATCCAGTATGAAGGATCCGGTTGATGACCGGCATCCCGCTGTGGATTATCAAATTCCCGTTGTTGTGAGTTTTCCATAATGGTCCCCCGTTGATTCTTTTTTCCTGTTAAAAAATACTCCCGAAAAGAGTACTGCAGCGGCTATTCCCAGCAGTCCCCCCAATACCAGCCGTGAAGTCAGCGTATTTTCCCAAAAAGCAGCGAAATTTCCAATTATATCTATCAAATTTATCACTGCCGTTGCAAACAGAATCTTTTTCAACAACCAAGAGCGATAGAAATATGCCTTCCAGAATCCTGCAAGAGGGAGGAGCATCCATCCAAAAGCAAATCCGCTGTATACTCCAAGGCACCGGCTGCACACCGCCATAGGCTGCCCCCCTATCCAAAACGATCGGTCGGCTGCCTGGTGACACAGGTGGGCAAGCGCCTGATGCTGCCATTGCAACAGCCAAAACTGTTGCTGGCCAAAAAGTCCCCCGCCCAGGGCTATAATCACCATTCCCACAATCAAGACCAGTACCAGCAGATATAAGGTAAGATGATGAGTCTGCATAACAAATCAGGATTCAACGACAGAAGACAGGGTATCTATAAAATCAGCCGGAGCGCGACACGGTTTGCGGTTCTCCTCATTCATAAAACAGAGTACCACCTTCCCCAGGATATGAGGGGCCTCCCGCCGGTCCGTAAAAACGCGGTAATACGTTTCCAGCTTTACCGCAGGGATATCGTAGAGGAGCACTTCGATTTTCATCAGTTCATCATAAAAGACCGGGGCTTTGTAATCCACTTCGGTATGCACCACCGGCAGCATCACGCCGTTATCTTCCAGTCGCGCATAAGAAAATCCCAGTGATCGGATCATTTCGGTACGCGACTCTTCAAAATACTCCAGGTACCGGCCATAATATACGTAGCCCATTTTATCCGTTTCTCCGTAACGGCTTCTCAGTTGATGGGGATACGTAAAAACAGGCTCTTTTTCAGGAAACACGATCCGTTACCCCGATTCTACTTTGGAAGCTGTTTCCCACTGTCCCATCCCTGAATACTTTTCAATTCGAGACTCCACAAGATCGCCGCTGCTCATGTTCCCCAGCCGATCCAGCGACTCCAGAAGCTGCTGTTTCACGACCGCTGCCGAAGCCTCTGGATTGCGATGCGCCCCGCCCAGGGGTTCTTCGATAATACCCTCGATAATGTCAAGGTCCTTCAGGTCTTGAGCAGTCAGTTTAAGCACCGAGGCCGCCTGTTCTTTATAATCCCATGTTTTCCACAAGATTGAGGAACAGGATTCCGGCGATATAACCGAATACCAGGTATTCTCCATCATATAGACCTCATTCCCCATCCCGATGCCGATGGCGCCGCCGCTGGCTCCCTCTCCAATGACTACCGTGATGATCGGTACGTTTAGCGTTGCCATCAGCTTAAGGTTTTTGGCAATGGCTTCGGCCTGTCCACGCTCCTCCGCCTCTAATCCGGGATAAGCGCCCGGCGTATCGAGCAACGTAATCACCGGCATATCAAATTTGTCCGCCAGTTTCATCAGCCGGTAGGCCTTTCGGTAGCCTTCCGGGTTAGCCATTCCAAATCGTCGGTACTGGCGGCTTTCCGTATCCCTTCCCTTTTGATGGCCCATAATCACGACCGATTTTCCGTTGATCGTCGCAAACCCGCCCACAATAGCCTTGTCATCGCTATGATAACGGTCGCCGTGGATTTCCACAAAATTCTCTGTGATTTTATCGATATAATCCAATGTGTACGGCCGGTCAGGATGGCGGGCCAGCTGCACGCGCTGCCACCGGGTCAGGTTTTGAAAAATTGATTTTCTCAGTTCATCCACCCGTTCTTCAAGGCGTTTTATCTCTGGCGTCAATACATCTTCATCCGTTATCGAGAGATTCCGGAGTTCATTAATTTTTTTCTCCAAATCAGCGATCGGCTGTTCAAAATCTAAATACTGCATAATTATAATCTGAAACTGGTTTCAAGCATTGAGAACCAAATATACAAACAACTGGGAAGAGTTTAAGGACTTTATTTTGTTATCGGTTATCGGAGGGTGCTGGTTTCTAAACACCGGGTCAAGGACCAAGTTTAAATATTGGTTGTTTGATATTATCGGTAATTGAGATCTCCTTCGCCCCATATAAAGACATCCGCTCTACAGTATAAAGCCGTCCAGTATAAATAAGTGTCGTAGGCTCTCCCCGGGAAGTTAATAGTACTCCGTTCTTGCCCTGTCCCGCAGGACTCGAGGCCCTTGCACCCTGTCTCACAATCACAACATCCCCATAATACTTTGAATTTTCAGCGTCCACACCCGCCAGATCGCCTCCCATACAATAGACTTTGACATCTTGGATATACCCTCTTGTCTTTCGCGAAAGATGATTGCTACCTCACTGAGTGTAAAACCGGCTCTCCATGCCCTGAAGTGCAGCTCAATCTGAAAGGCGTAGCCGTTGGACCGTATGTTCTCAACAGAGATCGTCTCCAGCACTTTCCGATGGATACATTTGAATCCCGCCGTAGTGTCGAAAATGGGCATGCCTGTAATAAACCGTGCATAGAGATTTGCGCTGTATGAGAGTATAAGGCGGCTCAGCGGCCAGTTGACGATGCTTATACCATCCGCATACCGTGAACCAATAGCTACATCCGCCTGTCCGTTTTTCACCTCTTGAATCAGCCGCGGCAGATCTTCCGGATTATGAGAAAAATCAGCATCCATCTCGCAAATGTAGGTGTAACCACTTTCCAGTGCATACCGGAATCCCCGAACATAGGCTGTACCCAATCCCAGTTTACCCGGACGCTCAATTAAAAAGAGCGCTTCGGCGTATTGTTCCTGCTTCTTTTTGACAATATCAGCGGTCCCGTCCGGCGAGCCGTCGTCGATAATTAACAAATGCATATCACCCAGGCTCATCACTTTGTCGATAAGCCTCCCGATGTTATGCGATTCGTTATATGTGGGTACAATAACTAATGTAGAATGAGCCATAAGGCGATATTAGCGAACGAATTACAGAAATTTAGCTCAAAATTATTTTAAGAATAACAAAAAAAGCGCATTAATGTTACAGCAAGAAATTCATTACCTTAAGCCATAGTGATCAACTAAGTAAAAGAACCATATAATTATTGATACCTTGTTTGAATTACACCAGACTGCATCATCGACAAAGGCCCGCCTGGGCGTACTTTCTACCGATCACGGCTCTATATCCACCCCTATCTTCATGCCTGTAGGCACCCTCGGTACCGTCAAAGCCGTCAAACAGGATGAGCTTATCGATAAAGTGAAGGCACAGATTATCCTTGGAAATACCTATCACCTGTATTTACGACCGGGCTGTGAAATTATCGAAAATGCAGGCGGACTCCATTCATTTATTAACTGGGACCACCCCATCCTAACCGATTCCGGCGGCTATCAAATCTTTTCCCTTTCTGACAACCGGGAACTTAAAGAAGAGGGAGCCCATTTCAAAAGCCATTTAGATGGATCAAGGCATCTTTTTACTCCCGAAAATGTGGTTGATATTCAACGAACCCTCGGCTCCGATATTATTATGGTTCTGGATGAATGTCCCCCTTATCCCAGCAGCCGCAACTATGCCAAAGAATCGATGGAGCTTACCCACCGCTGGGAAGAACGCGGACGCCGGGCATTCCTGAATACGAACTCCAAATACGAGCACCGGCAATTTCAGTTTGGCATCGTCCAGGGCGGCACCTATCCCGATTTGCGTAAAGAGTCGTCGAAGTATATAACAGATCTCGATTTTGAGGGAATCGCCATTGGCGGGCTGAGCGTAGGGGAACCCACAGAACTGATGTATGAGATGACCGACCTGAATACCGACTATCTGCCGGAAGACAAGCCGCGTTACCTTATGGGCGTTGGCAAACCGGCGAATCTTTTACATTGTATTGCCCGCGGTATCGACATGTTTGATTGCGTGCTGCCCACCCGCAATGCGCGTAACGGACAAATCTTCACCCGGAATGGCTACGTTAACATTCGCAACGCCAAGTGGAAAAATCACAACCAGCCGTTGGATCCTGATTTCCCCACGGATCTATGCTCACAATACAAGATGTCGTACATTCACCACCTGTTCCGCAACAGCGAGCTATTGGGACTGGAGCTGGCTTCCCTGCACAATCTTACCTTTTATCTCTGGCTGATGGAAGAAGTCAAGGAGCGAATAGCCAATGGCAGCTTCCATGAATGGTATAAAGAGAAGGCAGAGGTACTGGATACGAAGATTTAGTCCATTTTCCCAGGGAATGTGCTTCTTCTTATGCAAAAGGCACGCCGGCCGGCCCCCTGGCCCTTATTTCGGGGGTCTTACTGGCTGCGAGCATTGGTTTTTTGGGTTTCGCTTGCGCGTAACCTCTCACAACCTCTGGCGGCATGACCAGCGACAGCCCAAATAAGAACCAAGGCTCCGACCGCTTGTAAGCGTATGGTTTCAGGTACTATTTCACTCGCCTTCTCGGCGTACTTTATCGGGGAAAGGTGCAGACTTCCCTGTGTTTTAGGGTTTTAGGGCTGTTTGGAACACCCCAACCCAGGCAAGCATACTTTCTTATTCTACCCGACAGATACCCTTTTGGGGACACTATCACTCGGGACACTCTTTTTTTTGTCTGGATATGAGGTGATAAAAACCTGCTGGCTATTTTTATAGATAT
>NZ_JBEPWZ010000136.1:0-7552 GCF_041642155.1 Fodinibius sp. | reverse complement strand
AACAGCTGCTGGAGTGCCTGATGAATTTTACCGAGGGCGATAACAAGATTACCAATCTCTCCAGTGCCCAGCGCCTGCAGCCGGGTACCGGCTGGGATGTCCCCCCCGGACTGCTTCACGCTCCGGGCAGTCTCTGCACCTACGAGCCGCAGAAAGCCTCCGACGTTTTTGCCATGTACCAGTCGCTGGTGGGAGATGCCATTGTCCCGGAGGAGCTGCTCTGGAAAGATACGCCCGAAGACCGGGTGGGCGATTATGATTTTCTGATAGAAGTACTGGACTGGGAGCTGAATGTGGATGGGAACCTGCAGGAAAAATGTTTCATGGAGCCGGTGCCCGTGGAGCCGGTAGAGCAGATGAAAGCCGAAGGCTACATCGAAAAATGGATCTGTTATAAATCGGAGGCTTTCAGTGCGAAAGAACTGACGGTTTTGCCGGGACAATCCGTGACGATCAAAGACGCAGCGGCCTATGGCATGATCATGATGCAGGGATACGGTACCATGGGCGAGTGGAAGGTTGAAACGCCCTCGCTGATTCGTTTCGGTCAGCTTACCCACGATGAATATTTTGTGAGTGAACAGGCCGCCTTGGAAGGAGTGGAGATTGTCAACCACTCCGCGTCCGACCCCATTGTGATGCTGAAGCACTTTGGGCCGGGGAATCCCGATCTTAATCTTTAATCGTGTATTATGCAGCTGAGAACTTATGCACGTTTTTTTTATCCCTCTCCGCCTTTTTGGGAGGGTCCCACGTGACAAACGGCAGCGGCTACGTAAGCTAACCACCGGAGAGGCAGATGCTATTGTAGGATGTTTATTACAGCGATTTTTTACTTTGTTTTAAACCGTTAATCGGATACTATCTTATACAGCATTACCAGACCGCAACCAACGAAATAGTCAACTAATATACCCATGAAACATTTTTTCTTAACCGTATTCGGAACGCTATTTATTCTTACGTCCCCGCTGCATGCCCAGTTTCCGGAACCCCCGGAAGATGAGGATGCGGGATTCGAACAAATTTTAACCCGGGAAACCTTTGACAACTGGGAGGGAGACCGCGACTACTGGCGCTTTGAAGACGGGAAGCTGATCGGGGAAGTGACGCAAGGCAACCTGCTGGATGTAAATACCTTTTTCATATGGAAGGAAAAGGTGGATGATTTTGAGCTGAAAGTAGAGTACCGGGTATCGGCGGAAGGGAACAGCGGCATCAATTACCGGAGCGAGAAGGTAGACGGCATACCGCATGCGTTAAAAGGCTACCAGGCCGATGCCGATGGCCCGAATCAGTGGAGCGGTCAGCTGTATGAGGAGCGGGGACGCGAATTCCTGGCGTTGCGGGGACAGATAACGCATGTGGGCGAAGATGACAAACCCAGGGAGATCGGTTCCGTTGGAGAAGAAGAGGAACTCGCAGCGGTTGTTAACGACGGCTGGAATGAGTACCATCTGATTGTTCGCGGTAAGACGCTCATCCATATGCTTAACGGACAGGTCATGAGCGTCGCCATAGATGATGGCAATAGCAGAGCCATGGAAGGATGGTTGGGCGTACAGATTCATCAGGGTCCTCCCATGAAAGTGGAGTTTCGAAATTTCCGGTTTAGAGAATTTTAGAGACAGATTATCGATGCCTTGTGCAGCTGGCGAAGCAAGAAAGAGTATCAGCATAATCGGGAGAGTCCCTCCCCTCGAATGCGCCTGGGACAGGCAAGCGGGAAGGGGCTGCAATCTACCTGAAATTTAAATAATCCGGGATAAGAAGTCCGCTGCCGGGCAGAAAAACAGGGCAGGAAATAATATGCCAGGGACTATTGAAAACGCAGTCACAGGAGTTAATTAAACAATGCAACTGAATGTTAAATGAATACAAAAAGAATGAACACAGATAAAACTCAAATGGGAACGGGTCCCTTTTTCATAGTGCTAATGGTATCCATGCTTATGGTTGCCTACGAATTTTCCGTTCCCGCAGAAGCGACGTTGGTGCCTGTCGGCACGAGTAATTTGCCTGTGAGCCTGGATACAACCGAAGAGAATCAAGATACCACCGATGAGATTCAAACGCTCCCGGGCTTTGAGGCCCAGCTGATTTATGAGGTGCCCCGGGAAGAGCAGGGTTCCTGGGTGGGATTGACGGTTGATCCCGAGGGACGTCTGATTGTCTCGGATCAGCAGGAAAAGGGGATGTACCGCATAACGGTGGGGGATAGTCTGGAAAAGCCGGAGGTGGACGTGGAAAAAATAATCATGCCTGCCTCGGGCGCCCAGGGTCTGGAGTGGGCGTTTGACCACCTGTATGCCAACGTAAGCGGCAAAGGGATTTTCCGGTTGAGAGACACCCAGAACAACGACCAGTATAATATTCTAGAGTATCTCGGGGGACCGCAGGGCCGGGGTGAACATGGCAATCACGCTATTTTCCTTACGGAGAATCAGGAAGAGCTGTATGTGGTGAACGGGAACCATACCCTTCCTCCCGATTTTACCTCCAGCCGCATAACAAACTGGGAGGAGGATATTCTGCTGCCGCGACAGTGGGATGCGCGGGGACATGCCCGCGGTATTATGGCGCCGGGCGGGTATATTGCTCGAATCAATCCCGATGCCAGCCAGTGGGAGATGATAAGCATCGGTTATCGCAATACCTATGATGCGGCCATGAACCAGGACGGGGAGCTGTTTACCTACGATTCCGACATGGAATGGGATATGGGCATGCCCTGGTATCGCCCTACAAGAATCCTGCATGCGGTTAGCGGCAGCGACTACGGCTGGCGCAGCGGAAGCGGAAAATGGAAGCAGTATTTTGAGGACAGCTTGCCGCCGGTATTTAATGTAGGTCCGGGTTCGCCCACCGGCGTACTGTTTGGAACGAGAGCCGAATTTCCGGCGCGCTACCAGCGGGCGTTATTCGGGCTCGACTGGACGTTTGGAACAATGTATGCCTTTCACCTGACACCTGAGGGGGCCAGCTACACGGCCGAAGCCGAAGAGTTTCTGTCCGGCAGTCCCCTGCCCCTGACCGATGCCGTTATCGGTCAGGACGGGGCGATGTACTTTCTGACGGGGGGAAGGGATAAGGAGTCGAAGCTTTACCGGGTCGTTTATACAGGAGATGAATCCACGGTGGAAGCGGAGCCGGTCGATGACCCGGAAGCGGAGGCGGCGCGTGCAGAGCGTCATAAACTGGAGGCGTTTCACGGGCGGCAGGATCCCAAAGCCGTAGAGGCGGCCTGGCCGTACCTGGATGATGACGATCGGTTTCTGCGTCACGCCGCCCGCGTGGCCCTTGAGGCACAGCCCGCGGACTCATGGGCCGAGAAAATATTCGACGAGGAAAACTCCCAGGCCAAGATAACAGGCGTCGTGGCTCTTGCAAGAGCCGGGGCGGAAGAGTATCGGGACGAGGCCGTCAATGCCCTGCTTGATCTGGACCTGGTAAGCCTGCCGCCGGACCAGAAACTGGGGTACCTGAGGGCGATGTCGCTTATCTTTATGCGTCTCGGTGATCCCGGTGAAGACCTCCGTCCCCGGATTACGGATACCCTGCAGCAGTTGCTGCCCTATAAGGATGACCGGGTGAATGTTGAACTGGTGCGGCTGCTTGTTTATCTGGAAGATGCCCGCGTGATCGATAAGGCGCTGGCGTTGATGCAGGAAGAGGAATCCCCGGAGACGCCGGACTGGGGCGGCCTTCTGGCGCGAAATGAAAATTATGGCGGCACCATCCAGGATATGATTGACAATCCTCCTCCCACGGACAAGCTCGAATACGCGTTCATGCTGCGGAATATGAGCGACGGGTGGACCATCGATCAGCGGCGCGCATATTTTTCTTTTATCAATAATGCCGCCGACGCCATGGGGGGAGCCAGTTATACCGGATTCCTGGAACGCGTGCGGGATGAGGCCCTGGTGAATGCCTCCGAAGAGGAGCGGGAAGCGGTGGAAGATCTTACCGCCCAGAGCCTGGCCCAGGAACCATCCTTTGAGATTACCGCTCCTGATGGCCCGGGCCGCGACTGGACCGTGGAGGAAGCCGTGGAGGAGGTGGAAGGCCATCTTGAGGATCGGAGTTTTGAACAGGGACGCAACGCCTTTTTTGCGACAAGCTGCGCCACCTGTCACCAGTTCGATGGCTACGGGGGCGCTATCGGCCCGGATCTTACCACTGTGGGCAGTAATTTGTCCACACAGGGACTGCTGGAGGATATTATCACCCCCAGCGCGGTGATCTCAAGCCAGTACAACAGTTCGGTGGTCGAACTGGAAGACGGGGATACGGTGTCGGGACTGGTGGTAGAGGAGGAAGAGTATGTGAAGGTATATCCCCGGGATCCCGAGGCGGCGCCCGCGATCATTCCCCGGGATGAGGTTGTTTCGGTTGAACCGTCGGAGGTATCCCAGATGCCTCCGGGCTTGGTTAATACCCTCAGTGCGGAGGAATTGCGGGATCTGGTGGCCTACCTGAAATCAGGCGGCGACCAGGAAGATGAGATGTTCGAGCAAACGGAGGGGGAAGAGGAAGAGTAAAAGGAAAAGAAAAAGCCAGTAGGTTAGCGCATCGTTTGCCTTGTCCCCTGAAGCCTCTGTCTGCTATCCATTGACTCAATATGAGGTGGATCAGGCAGGGGTTTTTTATTGGGAGGTCGCAATCTATTGGAAATAAAAAGAAGCTTTTGCTTATGCCGGGCCTCCTGTTACAAATCTTGCGGATTAAGGGTCTGATGCAAAAAATATAGAATATCACCTATGTACTAGGGAAAAAATGCTAACCCGCTGGTTGGCAAATACGTGGCACCGCAAGGTTGGCAAATTCTTCTAATAATGATTTGAAAAATACGGCCAGAGAGTTTCTTACTCCTCTTTGAAGAATATTGGAATTTATTCCTGGTAAATCCGGCATATTCAGCCTCCCGGGAAAAAATAAGGTTATGCCCAAAGAAAAAAAGAGTAGATGTAAACAATTGGTGTCTCTTATGATATGGAAGTTAAAATGCACAACAGCAGCTGTCAACAGCAGCTGTAAAACGAAGGGTTCTGTCGGGATCTATCAAAAGTACCAATCTTGGCATTTTGCGCGAAGCATTATCAAAAATATTAAACGAACCTGTGGTACAGCAATCCGATAGTTTAATTATAATCGGCCTTAGGGAATAGTAAAGAATCACAATACAAGAAAAAGCAAAGGGAAAACGGGCTTATGAAACGACGACGATATGTATGGCGGATGTTGGCTGCAATAATTATAGTGCAGGTAGCATTTATTGGTGAAACAAATGGGCAAAGCACCGAACATACTCTGTTTGCCAGTTCGGAATTGGACAAAAAGGGAGCGACAGTATCTCTTGAACACTTGCTACAGCAAGAGACCGTAACCGGAACCGTTACGGATGCCCAGGATGGGACGCCCCTGCCGGGCGTGAATGTGATGGTTAAAGGAACCACTACGGGTACTTCCACAGACAGCGAGGGTGCTTTTGAGATGACTGTACCTTCCCTGCAGGATACATTGATATTTTCGTTTATTGGTTATCAGACTCAGGAGGTGCTGTTGCAGGGACGCTCAACAATTGATGTAAGCTTACAAATAGAAGCAATTGCTGGTGAAGAATTAGTAGTAATGGGATATGGATCCCAAAGAAAAGCAGATATAACGTCTGCTGTTGCAGAGGTGGATATGGAAAGCCTCGGAGATCGCTCGGTCTCAAATTTAACTAACCTCATGCAGGGACAAGCTCCGGGATTGGTGGCGAAGCAAACGTCAGGTACGCCCGGTGAGGAATTACAGGTGAATATACGGGGGATAAGCTCACTCGGTGCAGGCAGCGAACCGCTCTTCGTGGTTGATGGTTTTCCTGTAGGGACTTCAGCAGGTCAAAATATAGATCCGTCTAACATTGAAAGTATATCTGTATTAAAAGACGCCTCATCTACCGCCATTTATGGTGCAAGAGGATCGAATGGCGTAATATTAATTACGACCAAGTCTGCTGACCAGAATGAGGTAGATATTTCTTTTAATGCAACTTCAGGCGTTCAGAATATACCAAACTCAAGAAGAACGGAAATGATGGGCGGAGTTGAATTCGCACGTTTAAAAAAAGAGGCCTATATGGATCAAATCCGTTATTTTGAGAATCGAGAGCCGAGTATTGATGAGGTGCCGGAGAATTATCGTTATCCGGAAGAAACTCAGTATTCTACGAACTGGTTGGATCATATTTTGAATCAAAATGCATCTTTTCAGAAGTATAATATGTCGGTTGGAGCAGGGGGGGGACCCGTAAGATCTTTTGTATCTGTCGGGTATTTAAATCAAAAGGGAGCTGTCATAGAGACTGGGTTCGAACGGTTTAATGTGCGGGCGAATATTACCGGTGATCTCCATGATAATATTACCATGGGATGGAATCTGGCAGGATCTTTTTCAAGAGAGCAGTATGCCCCTACTACCGGGCGGGATGCGATTATTGGTTCTGCATTGTGGGCAGATCCCAGAGAACCCGTCTATAATGAAGATGGAAGCTATAATGCTTACATAGGTGGCCGTGATGGGGTCTTTGGTATTGCCAACCCGGTAATGGATCTGACTGAGATGGATAGAAATCGCAACACCGGCAATTTAATGACCAACGGATACCTGGAATTTAAAATTTTGGAGAATTTGGAATTCAAGTCGTCGATAAATGCCAGTATCGAGAATCGAAGCCAAAAGGAATTTCGTCCATCTTATTTGGCAGGCAGAGGGTTTAATAATCCGCCTCCGAGAGAATCGTATCTAAATGAATGGGATACGGAGGTCTATAACTATGCTACTGATCAGCTTTTAACCTACACTATGAATCTGGGAAATCATGATTTGACCCTGATGGGCGGCTTTTCTGCACAGGAAGAAACGGTGCAGGGGCTTTCAGCTTCAGGAGATGAATTTCCAAATGACATTGTACGGTTTCTGGATGCTGCTACAAGGAAAGAAGCAGGTTCAACAGAAACCACCTGGAGCTTACTGGCTTATTTTGCACGGCTAAATTACAATTTACATGACAAGTATCTTTTATCTGCAACATTCCGTCGCGAAGGAAGTTCGAGATTTGGTTCTAACAATAAATGGGGATATTTCCCTGCTGTTTCTCTGGGTTGGAGGCTTTCTGAAGAAGCTTTTATGTCTGATTATGAATGGTTGTCGGATTTAAAATTACGAGGAAGCTGGGGGGTGACCGGCAACAACAGTATCGGAAACTATCGGAGTTTGTCTACTATGAATCAGGCAAACTATATACTGGGTGGTGAGTTCGTAAACGGGCAGATTTTAAGTTCTTTTGCCAATGCAAATTTGGGATGGGAGCAATCTAACCAGATAAATATTGGAATGGATTTAGCTCTTTTGAATAATCGACTGAATTTTACGGCTGAGGCTTACCGTAAGATTACCAATGATATGCTGCTGCCCACCGAAATCCCCGTAGTCGCTGGTTTCCAAACTACCTTTACCAATATTGGAGAAGTTGAAAATAAAGGTCTGGAATTTTCTCTTGGTT
>NZ_JBEPWZ010000135.1:0-7576 GCF_041642155.1 Fodinibius sp. | reverse complement strand
CCTTTTTCCGCATCTTCCAGCTTAAAGGTCCGAAGCAGCTGTTCCAGCGTGTTCGCTTCCGTCTTCACCTGTTCTCCGTTAACAATCAGTTTCATAATATATTTGGTTATCTTTTCATTACCTGTCAAAACGCCGGGGACGAAAAGGGCGCAGTAAGTCAGACTTCGTCCCCTCTGTAATCTCCTCAATCAACCTATAAACGGTTACCGGCGTCATCAGAATTCCATGCCGGTAGTGCCCGGTGGCGTAATACAGCCCCCCGATACCGGATTCCCCGATCACGGGGGCATGGTCCCGGCTGGCGGGACGCAAACCGGCCGTAGTTTCGACCAGCGGCAGGTCATAGATGGAAGGGACCACCTCCCACCCGTCTTCCAGCAGTTCTTTTTGTCCCCCCGCCGTGGGCGTTTTATCAAATCCTTTCTCCTCGGACGTCGCTCCCAGACGAATCGTCCCGTCCTCTTTCGGCACCAGGTACATCCGCGGGGATCGCACGATGCCTTTCAGGGGACAATCACCGGTTTTTTCGAGCGTGATTATTTGTCCCTTTACCGGCCGTATAGGGGGACGTAATCGCCCGGGGATCCCCCCTATTTGCTGCGACCAGCTGCCGGCGGCCAGCACCACGGTATCAAAGGGCCATTCGGAAGAAGCCGTTGCCAGTCCCTGCACCGATCCGTCCGTAACCCGAACGCTTTTAACTTCCGACTCCTCCTTCAGCACTCCTCCCTGCCCCTCGAAGGCCTCCTTTAGTTTTTTCAGCAGTTGCCTGTTGTCAATCTGCGCATCGTCCGGGAGCCAGACCGCGGAAACCACCTTCGGGGAAAGCAGCGGCTCCCGTTCCCGGGCTTCGGTTCCCGTAATCAGTTCAACGGTGAGCTCCAATTCCTCGCGGAATTCATACAGCCGCTTGAGCCGCTCGGTATCGTCCCGGTCGATGCCCACCATCAGCGTGCCGCACCGATCAAATTCCGGGACCTCGGGGACATCTTCAGAAAGCTCATCCAGAAACCGGGGATACAGGCGCAGGCTCTCCTGTCCAAGTTTCATAAGCTCAATCTCTTCAAAACCCACTTCCGCATAAGGGGCCAGCATACCGGCCGCCACCCGGCTGGCCTCCCGACCCACACGGTGCCGTTCAAACAGGGTCACCTCCATACCGAGCCGCGCCAGTTGCCAGCCAATGCTCAGACCGATCACGCCGCCGCCGATGATGCCGATTTTCATAGTTTTCTTGTCTTGATCACCAAAATTTATATGCTGTCAAATGGTCCAGAAGCAGCGCCATGGGGTATTAATTCGACATTGCTTCGCAACCGTTATTGGTTATTTCTGATCCGAATTCGATGAGGTCAACCCCCTATAATCCGATCGTTCATCTGGTCACAGTTCAGCTCATCATGGAAGCAGATCACCGAATTCGGGAATCAAACCACCTAATTATTGAATGAAGCAGTCGCTCTATGACGGCAGACCCATTTATTCTAACCTTAAAGTGCTAATTCTAAGTTACTCTTCAAAACCATATGCTTCCTCAAAGGGCCACTGCTCCTGTTCGTAAGCGCTCTTCCAGAACATCCACTCCAGTTCCGTCGATTTTACAAACGCTTTGGTCATTTCCTCGAGCCGGTGATCCGGTTCCTGCTCCGCCACGGCATCGGTAATCTTAATCGCCCGGTCTACGCCTTCGTTAAACTCATCACCGGCGTAGGTGTCGATCCATTCCCGGTAGGGATTATCTGCGGAAGCCTCCTCATAGATCTCCAGTCCCACTTCCCGGTAAATCCAAAAACAGGGAAGAAGCGCTGCAATCGTTACCACATTGTCTTTTGTGACGGCAGTTGAAAGCAGAAAATTTGTATAGGCGAAACAGGAGGGGGATTTTTCGGCCTTCATTTCCACTCCGTATTGTTCATAATAATCCTGGTGCAGCTCGCCTTCCACTACGGCCACATTGGCCGCATACTGGAAGAAGCTATTCATGTGGTCATAGCGGTCTGAACGCACGCCGGCCAGCGACAGCGTTCGCGAAAAGTCTGCCAGGTAAAGCGTATCCTGTTTCAGATAAAAGAGAAAAACCTCCTCCGGCAGCGTGCCTTCCGTGAGTTCCGTAATGAAAGGCAGCTCCATGATTGCATCATAAACAGGTTCGATTTCACTCCAAAGTTGATCGGTGAATTTCATTATCAATTAACTACAGATGTTTTGTGTTATTATGGGTTATGTTAAATTGGTATTTCATAACAGCCCTCTTACAATTAATTGTGCATAAAAACTTCGCGAAACAGCTGTCGTTTCGATTTCGGGAATTCGCGACATAATCTGTTGCAGCTAACGGGTAAACCGTAGCGCACATCTCATTGCAACAGATAAAGAAAACAAACCCGGCACCAGGGACAGCCTTTCGCAAAGGTTACTCCACTGCGAGTCCTGATTTTCCACCATACATCCTTGTGAGGAATCCGGACTAATCCCAAAATTCATAAAAATGGTGCAGCGGTCCGCCCCCGCCCCCGATCCGGTACCGGCTGCCCGCTTTGATGGCCCCGGTAATGTAGTCTTTGGCATGGCCGACGGCTTCCGGCAGCGACTCCCTCTTGGCAAGTCCCGCTGCGATAGCCGACGAGAGTGTACAGCCCGTGCCGTGGGTATTCCTGGTCGGTATCCGCCCGGCCTCGTACCAGTAGACTTTTTTCCCCGCCTCATCCGGCTCCTGGAGGACCAGGCAATCGAGGCTCTGCTCCTCCTTAAAATGTCCCCCTTTCAACAGAACGGAGTCCGACCCATACTGCAGCAGCGACCGGGCGGCTTCCTCCATCTGCGACCGGTCTTCAATGGGTGCTCCAAGCAGGGTCTCCGCTTCCGGCAGGTTGGGAGTGATCGTGGTACTCAGTGGAAAAAGGAACTGCCTGAGCGCCTCAATGGCGTCGTCCTCGATCAGTTTAGCCCCGCTTTGGGCAACCATCACCGGGTCCAGTACCACCCGGCCAACCCCGTGGGCTTTCAGCCGGCCGGCCACCGCTTCGATGATATCAGAATTAAATAGCATTCCGATCTTGATGGCATCCACCCCCAGGTCTTCGATAACCGTATCAATTTGGAGCGCCACATAATCGGGCGGCAGAGCGTGGATGCCCCGGACTTCAAGGGTGTTCTGGGCCGTAAGGGCCGCCAGGACCGACATGCCATAACAACCCATCGCCGCAAATGTCTTAAGATCGGCTTGGATACCTGCTCCCCCTCCGCTGTCGGAGGTGGCGATCGTTAACGCTCGATGATAGGATTTAGGATTCTCTTTTGCCTGCATAGATCTGATTACGGTCGATTGAAATGTTGAAAGTGATGCTGCTGTATCTCCACGGGCGATCCGTTGCGAAGCGTACGCACCTCCGACGATCCCGACTCAACCGTGCCGACGACATGCAGAACTCCGCCAAACCGTTGCTCAAACTGCCGGGCCACAGCGGAGTATTGTGCCTGGGATACGGTCATCAGCAGGTGATAGTCTTCTCCCCCCGCAGCAGCCAGCTCCCGCAGCTGCTCGGCCGTCCGTCCAATCTTTCCAAACGCTTTGAAGTCCCCCGAAAGGGGGAGCTGATCCAGCGCAATAGTAATACGGCACCCACTTTGCTCAGCCAGGTGGCGGGCATCGCTTAGCAAACCGTCGGAGAGGTCGATCATTGCATGCACGGCGGGTTGCTCCCCCAGCCAGCGTCCCTGCCGCACCGCCGGTTCCGGGCGGAAATGCCACTGCAACAGTTCGCTGCGATGGTCTTCGGGCACCCTGCTATATTTTTGGGGATCTTCAAGAATGGAAAGGGCGGCGGCTGAATCGCCCAGCGGTCCCGTCACGCAGAGTATATCGCCGTCCCGGGCCCCACTTCGCAACTTCAGGTGCTCGGGATCTGCACGGCCGGTTATCATTACCGAAATCATAAAAGCGCCGGGCGAGCGCGTCGTATCCCCGCCCAGCAGCGGCACCTCGTACTTTCGGGCCAGCTCCATCAGCCCCTCCCGGAACCCGTCAAGCCGGTCTACGGGCATGGAGGCCGGCAAGGCCAGTGACAAGAAAAAGTTTTCCGGACGCCCCCCCATCGCTGCAATATCGGAAAGATTCACAGCCAGTGCCTTATGTCCCAGGTCCCGGTAGGAGGTCCATTCTGACCTGAAATGAATACCCTCGATAAGCAGGTCCGTGCCAATCAATTGTTTTTGTCCCCCGAAACCTTCAGTAACGGCACAGTCGTCTCCTATCCCTGTTATTCCTCTGGGCAGGTCGGGGCCGGCACCGGCAAAACGACGGATAATCTGCTCTTCGCCCAGATCGGATACGGTTTGCAAAGGTTGTGATGACGAGTCAGCCATAAAAAATCGGGTTATGCTGCTCGCCGCCGGAGAGGCAGGTAAAAATCTGTCGTTTCCCTACGCTGGTTTTATCCAGATCAGGTAGTCAGGATGTTATCTCAGCCGCTTTCCCGCAGCACTCCTAACGACAAGCAATACATTAATCAATACGGGATTAAGCTATCCTTTTATCTCATGTTATGCAACCGCCGCTTTCAAAAACATGGACAGGAGGGAGGGATTTTTTTCCTGCTGAAGGTTTTGAAAAACCAGGGATCTTGCGCAAGATCAAGACGAGAGGGAGGTTGGAATCGCAGCATATAGCCTATATGTGAAAATTTAAATCTGCCGGTAATAACAATATGGGACACATAAACGGCTTTATAAAAACCCTCTTGCATTTTTTTTAAAAAATAAGTAATTATCTTTTTTCATTCATCAGAGAGATAAAAAAACCCGTTCTTACTATGTCTTTTAAAGCCAAACTTGACGTCAACGGCAAGCAGGTTAATGTCTTGTCGTGCAGCTATGATCTGAACCAGGAAGTAGACGCGACCGGCCGCCCCTCCTCGGTGACCCGCGGGGGCCGCATCCGGCTGCAGGTCGAATCCACCGGGGACTCCTCGTTTTTCGAGTGGATGGTCAACAACTATGAGCGCCGCGACGGGACCGTGAGCTTTCTCAAGCGCGACACCGAAGCCAGAATGAAGCAGCTGAAGTTCAGCGAAGGGTACCTGGTGTCCTACAGCGAGCAGTTTGAGGCGACCAACGAGCAGCCGCTCAGCGAGACCTTTACCATCTCCGCCCGGGAGATTACCGTCGGGCAGGGAACCCACGTCAACGAGTGGGTGTAGCCGGTATTTTTTGGGAGTCGCCTGCCTGGAGGCGGGCGGCTTATCCGATGTTAATGGCGCCCGTCCGTTCTTTGAGGGGAATATTCCATCCCCGGAATCCGGCTAAATTCGAGGGACCTGCCGTATATTTTGCTGAGTCCGACAGAGACTTCCAGACAGAAGCATTGTTTCACCTGTTGTTTTGAGCAGCGATACGACGGTGCATGGGATACTAACCGGCGGATCGGAAAAAAGGGAAAGGGTCATCCGGGCAGATGGCCCGTGGTTACGAGCCAGCCCGTCAGGAGACGTTCGCGAGGAATCCCGGATCCCGGATAGCCTGTCCGGCAGAGAGACGATAAGAGGGTTTTGCAAAGGTCTCGATAAAAGAGAAGACGTTACGTATTTAATTACTATGTCAGTAGCTTTATCACATACGGATATTGACACCGATATTGATTTTTCAGAAGAAGTGGGGAAGGTCCTGCATATCGCCGCCCGGAAAGCGGAAGAATACCTGCACCCTTCATATGGCCCCCCGCACTTGTTGTGGGCGCTTTTGAACCGGCAGATATCCACCCATGAACTCATACGAACATGGGACAAAGATATTTTTTATTTGCAGGAGTGGGCGTCGGTCCGCCTGGAGGAATACCCCAAAGCGAATGGAGCCGCCGGCCGTGTGGACGCTGCTCCCGGAGTCGGCAAACTCCTGATGGAAGCAGACCAGCTGCGGTTTGAGCTCAACCGGCAGAAGGTGGATGCGGTTTGCCTGCTGGCGGCGTTATGTACGCCCGGATTGGCATTCAGTGTCGACCAGCTCAAAACGTTTTTGCTTTCTCGGGAGGAGATTGTTGCCGCCGCAGATGGAACGGCCGTCGAGTCCGGGGCTGAGGATCGACCGTCGGGGCCCCGGCAAAGGGGGAACACCGCTTCCCCGGATGGCCTGCACGCCCCCTATTGCCGGGATATACGCCGGGAGTTAGTCCAACAGGAGCATGCAGGCCTGGTCGGGCGACAGCGGGAAATAAAGAACTGCCTCGAGATCCTGTGCCGGTACACCAAGGCCAATTTACTGATCACCGGAGAGCCGGGGGTCGGTAAAACGGCCTTGATAGCCGGTTTGGCGGAACAGATAGAAGAACAAAATGTGCCGTCTAATCTGCTAAAGGCCCGGCTGTTGCAGCTTGATTTAGCCGCACTGCAGGCGGGAGCCACCTACAAGGGCGAACTGGAAGATCGATTTCAACGGCTGTTGGACACATTGGATGATCGGGAAAGGCCCATCCTGGTTATCGAGGAGATCCACACCCTGCTGGATAAGCATGAGCATTTTTCTTCGCTGGCAAACCTTCTGGCTGTGGAGCTTCGGCGGGACCAGCTTACAGTTATAGGTACGACAACGCCGGAAAACTATCGCAAGAATCTTGAAAAGAATGAGCGTTTTGCCCGGCTTTTTGAAACAGTAACGCTGGAAGAACCCGGGGATGAGGTCACCGCTGATATCATTCGTGGGGTTATAACGCCCTATGAGCGGCATCACAGCCTGCAGGTTACCGGCGAGGGCATCCGGGAAGCCATCCGGCTGTCCAGGCGCTATGATAAGGATCGCCGCCTGCCCGCGGCCGCTATTGACCTGCTTGACCGGTCCATGGCGAGGGTGCGCATCGCGGTCAACCGGTCGCAAGCGGTATTTGAGCGGTTAAACCACTTATATGAGCGGTATGGTGAGGACCCCGAACAGGAATCAATGCCGGCCCTGCGCGAAACGTACACCGCTTTTTGTGAGGTCGCCCGTCCGTTGACGGAAACACGCGCGGACCTCTCCCTGGAAGAGGGGGACGCCCTGGACGGTGACGACCGGTTTCTTGCGTATATGGACGATATTATCCCCCGTATTGCAGCGGTGGTCGAACAGCCGGCCCGGCAGATAAAAACCGCTGATTTAGCGAGAGTTATTTCAGGCAAAACCGGCATCCCCGCGGGGAAAATTCGGGAGAGGGAAAGAACGCGCCTGCTAAGAATGGAGGAGGTCCTCCGCGAGCGGGTGGTGGGGCAGGATGCGGCCTTGCAAAGCGTTTCGGAGGCGGTGCTTGAATCCCGGTCGGGGCTGCTCAGAGGGGGACAGCCGATCGGCTCGTTCTTTTTTATGGGTCCGACGGGCACGGGCAAGACCGAACTGGCCAAGTCACTGTCGGCATTCCTGTTCCGGGACGAGCAGGCTATGATCCGGTTTGACATGTCGGAATTCAAGGAGGAGCATTCGGCGGCGCTGCTTCATGGCGCTCCGCCGGGGTATGTGGGATATGAAGAGGGCGGACTGCTGGTAAATAAAATCCGCGAGCGGCCCTATTCGGTGGTCCTGTTTGATGAGATAGAAAAAGCGCATGCCTCGGTTT
>NZ_JBEPWZ010000134.1:0-7609 GCF_041642155.1 Fodinibius sp. | reverse complement strand
ATGGGCAGGGCAAACCCTTTGAGGGGACGCGTACCGGGTACGGAGGTATCGTATTGGCCTTTGGGATGATCGCGCCGTTCTAAAATGTTGGAATACGTCCGGGCGGCAATGGTCCTGGCTTCCTCTTCTCCGGCAGCTTTGTAATACTCGTGAAAGGCAAGAGCCGCAAAACAGTCTGAAAAAATGTTATAGGGCTGTACGAGCGGCTCTCCCCGGCGATTCAGGGCAAAGTACCATTGTCCCCCGGAGTCCCTCCCATGCTTTTTTAAGAACCGGTAACCGGCGGTTGCGATGTCAAGCCATTTCTGCCGCTCTGCCACCCGGTTGTACAGCATGGAGAAGGTCCACACCTGCCGCGCCTGCAGCCAGACAAATTTATCGGTGTCGTACACCGAGCCGTCGCGGTCGAGACAGCTGAAGTATCCGCCATGCTCCTCGTCGATCGAGTGATTCTCCCAAAAAGGAATGACATTTTCGAGGAGTGTACGTTTGTATTTTTCGGCAAGTTGCCCGGGATTATCGTTGAGCATATGAGTGGTCATTTTGTGTTGTGTTTGGTTACAAGGGTCCGGTAGGTAAGTCCCTTTAGTTTTTTGCCGTGGTCGGGCAGCAGAAAACTGTTGCGCATGCCCTTCAGGGATTACATATGAGTGGCTGTACGGTAGAATGCCAAAGTGTAATTTTCTTATGAGTTGAGATACGCGAATAAATAAGCCTACAAAATAAGTGCTCATTTATTATACTTTGGCCTGGAGGGCTACTCCATAAATAATAAAAGAAATATAAAGCTCAAAATTCTTTATTGTTGGAGCAGTAGTTTACTGAAATATTAATTTAAAATTAAAGAACAGCAGTTATTATGAGTTCACCCCGACCCTATATTCTTTCCGAAACCAACTGGAAAACCGTAAAAAATGAGGATTACGACGTGGCCGTGCTGCCCTGGGGCGCCACGGAAGCCCATAACTATCACCTTCCGTACGGCACCGATGTGATACAGTGTGATTACGTGGCGGCAGAATCGGCCCGGAAGGCGTGGGAGAGGGAAGCCAAACCCGTGGTGTTGCCCACCGTACCGTTCGGCGTGAATACCGGCCAGCTGGATGTGGACCTGTGCCTGAACATGAATCCCTCTACGCAAATGGCGGTACTGAGCGACATTGCGGATGTGCTCGAGCGCCAGGGGATACCCAAGCTGGTTATTCTGAACGGCCACGGAGGCAATCATTTCAAGCAGATGCTGCGCACGCTGCCGGTGGACTTCCCGGATCTTTTCTCGTGTGCCCTGAACTGGTACCAGGCGGCCGATGACGAGCGGTATTTCGATGAGCCGGGCGACCACGCCGGGGAAATGGAAAGCAGTACGATGATGCATATTGTACCCGACTGGGTGCTGCCGCTGTCAGAGGCCGGAGACGGCAGGGCGAATAAATTTACGGTTCCCGCGCTGAATGAGGGGTGGACGTTCGTGCAGCGCGAATGGACGCAGGTGACGGAGGATACCGGGGTCGGCAATCCTGCAGCCGCCACGGCCGAAAAGGGGGAAGCCTTTTTGAATGCCGTCACGGATAATATTGCGGACTTTCTGGTGGATCTTGCGAATACGGATAATGATTCGCTTTACGAGTAAGAGCTCCTAATGCGTAAAATCCCCGGGGCCGGGGTGGAGTTTTGCTTAGCTTTCACTTGTTTATGATTAGCGGTCAAGCTATGTCGGGGACAGGCAGAGGTTTGGGCTAAACGGTTCTTTGCCGGCGCAATACGGCAAGGAAGGCAGGACGGGTTTTTTAACTATAAACTTTTATCTGCTTATGCTGAGTATGTTTAAAACGATCGTTCTACCCCTTTTATCGGTCTGGCTGATCGCAACATCCTGCCGGGACACGGAGTCTTCCTCGAAGCAGCGCGACAACGGCATTACGATTCAACAGAAAGTAAGTCCGGTGCTGATGGGCCGGCAGCGGAATCCGGTGCTTCAGATTCAGCTGCGGGCAGATGGAGCGCAGGTGAGTTCGGAGGACACGGTGAGCAGCCTGAGCATCACCACGGAGGGCACGACCGATATTGAGGATATAAAGTCCGTCGATGTTTTCTACGCCGGTGACGAGGGGTCCCTCGGGGAGGCCGTCCGCTTTGGAGGGACTGATGAAATCGATGAAGTCATGGAGATTGCGGGCAGACAGCAGCTGAAAGGGGACAACAATTTTTTCTGGGTTTCCTATGAGCTGAAGGAAGGCGCGGAATTATTGAACAGGGTGGATGCGGGACTGGAGCAGTTGACCTTTGAAAGCGGCGATAGCTGGTCCCCCGAAGAAGCTTCTCCCCCGGGAGGAAAGCGCATAGGTGTGGTGGTCCGGCAAGGGGGGCAACAGGGCGTGCATACCTACCGGATCCCGGGTTTGGTGACCACGAACGAGGGTACACTTATTGCCGCTTACGATATAAGATATGACAATGCCAGTGACCTGCAGGGTGATATTGACGTGGGCATTAACAGAAGCACCGACGGGGGACAGACCTGGGAAGAGATGCAGGTCATTATGGATATGGGGGAATGGGGAGGATTGCCCGAAGAGCAGAACGGGATCGGGGACCCCTCCATACTGGTTGACGATGAAACGGGTACGATCTGGGTGGCGGCGCTGTGGACGCACGGCATGCCCGGAGAGCGGGCCTGGACGGCATCGGGACCGGGAATCGAACCGGAAGAAACGGGACAGTTTATGCTGACCAAAAGCGAAGATGACGGTAAAACATGGTCCGAGCCTGTGAACATCACCGGCCAGATTAAGGATCCCGAATGGCAGCTGCTGTTGCAGGGTCCGGGCAGGGGGATTACCATGGACGATGGAACGCTTGTCTTTCCGGCCCAGTTTAAAGATGAGAAAGGTATGCCCTACGCCACAATTATCTATAGTAAAGATCACGGCGAAAGCTGGAGTATCGGGTCCGGGGCCAAGTCTAACACCACCGAGGCGCAGGTGGTACAGCTAAGCGATGGTTCGCTGATGCTTAACATGCGGGACAACCGCGGCGGGGCTCGCTCTGTCTATACGACGGACGACCTGGGAGAGAGCTGGCAGAAGCATCCTACGTCGCGCTCCGCCCTCATTGAGCCGGTCAGCATGGCCAGCCTGATTGAATTCCCCTGCCCGGAAGACGAATTGAGCAAATACTGCCTGTTGTTTTCCAATCCCAACAGCACGGAATCACGAAAAAATATGGCGATTAAAATGAGTACCGATGACGGGTTGAGCTGGCCGGAGGATCAGCAGATTCTATTGAATGAAAACCAGGGTTACGGCTATTCCTGCCTCACTCCCGTGGATGAGCAGGCGGTGGGCATTTTATATGAAGGTGCCGGTGACCTGTTTTTTCAGAAAGTTTTGATAAAGGAACTGTTGGCAGACGAGACGCTATAACACACAGAGGCAGTGCCCGCGACTCATTAAAAATTATAAAACAGGTCAATCAAGCAGAATAGCAGTTATTATGAACAGTATTGAAGGTTTAGTGGTAGCGCCGTTTACACCCATGAAAGAGGACGGCAGCATACAGCTGGATATGATTCCGCCGTTATATGAACATTACAGGGAGCAAAAGATTGTGGGCGCCTTTATCAACGGATCTACCGGCGAGGGATTGTCGCTGACCACCCGGGAGCGCAAACAGCTTGCGGAAAAATGGAATGAAACCATTACGGACGATTTCAAGCTGTTAATTCATGTGGGACATGCCGGGGTGGAAGATGCGAAATCGCTCGGGAAACACGCGGCTCAGCTTTCAAATGTTACGGGGATTTCCACCGTGGGACCCTTTTACAGGAAGCCGGCGGATGTGGGGGGACTGGTGGACTTTTGTCAGCAGGTTGCGGAAGCGGCTCCGGAAGTACCGTTTTATTATTATCATATTCCGGCA
This sequence comes from Fodinibius sp., assembly GCF_041642155.1. Taxonomy (NCBI): domain Bacteria; kingdom Pseudomonadati; phylum Balneolota; class Balneolia; order Balneolales; family Balneolaceae; genus Fodinibius; species Fodinibius sp. The sequence continues at coordinate 3,691 of NZ_JBEPWZ010000134.1, read as the reverse complement.
CTTACGGAAGTGAATTTCTCCATGGTTGATTTTCTGGCGGAGGGATCGGAAAAAATTCCCATGCTGAGCGGAATTAAATTTTCCAACTATGATTACGTGGATTTTAGCAGATGCCTGGAGTTTGCGGACGGAAAATACGATATCATGTTCGGCAACGACGAGCTCATGAGCTGCGGACTTATATTGGGAGCCAGGGGATTTGTGGGGAGCACCTATAACCTGTTTCCGGGTCTTTACCATGAAATACTTGCTGCCTATGAGCGGGGAGACCTTTCTGAAGTCAGAAGACTGCAGCGAAAATCAATGGAGTTTGTCCGCCTGATTGATCAGTATGAGTATGGCGGGGCCGCCAAGGGAGTCATGAAGCTGCTGGGCCTGGATTGCGGTCCCGCCCGGCTGCCGCTGCAAACGATTGATGCCGGTGAACTCACAGCCCTTGAAAAGAAACTGCGTGAAACAGACTTTTTCAGCTACGCTATGGACAAGGCCGTGCAGGATTAGCGGGCTCTTTGAAAAACCGGGCGTTTGGATCAAAAACAAAGCCTGATCGATTTCAAAACTGCAGCATATACCACATATGGGGTGTTTTGAATGGGCTAAAATACGGAAATCGGCCAAAACAGCGGTTTGGCCAGGCTTTCGATTATTAACGGGTTATGTTTCGTTCCCAAGCTTGTTTTTATATCGCACCGGACTTGTATCGGTGATGGCTTTAAACTGTTTGTTGAAGTTCGATATACTGTTAAATCCGCTTTTATAGCAGATTTCGGAAACGTTGAGATTCGTCTGCATCAATAACTTGCAGGCATATCCCCCCCGGTACTCGTTGAGATAGGTAAAAAAGGTTTTTCCGGTGACCTTTTTAAAGTAGCGGCAAAACGCTGTCTTGGTCATGTTGGTAATATCGGTGACCTGGTCCAGGCCGACTTGCCCTTCAACTCATGCTGAGCTATCGTGTACAGGGCGAAGTATTCCTGGGTTTAAGCTCCGGGATGCTGGATGATACACGTTAAGAGCAGGCCCACTTCGAGGGACAAGGCTGTAAACACAACATTCAAAATTTAATCCCCCTCCAGTGATTTCCGGATCCCCATTTCCAGTCCCCGAAGTTCCGCCAGTCCCCGCAGGCGTCCCAGTCCCGAGTAGCCGGGGTACGACTCCCGCTGCAGGTCATCCAGCAGGCGGTGTCCGTGGTCGGGACGCATGGGCATGGAAAGGTCGTCCCTGCCGTCCGATTTTCGCCGGTGCTGCTCCCTGATCAACGCCCGCATGACGTGATACATATCCGCATCGCCTTCGAGGTGACGTGCTTCCTGGAAGCTCCCGTCTTCATCGCGTTTGACGCTTCGCAGGTGCACAAAGTTAATGCGGTCTCCCAGGCGCTCGACCATGCCGGGGAGGTCGTTCTCGGGATGAGCCCCGTAGGAACCGGTACAGAAGGTGAGCCCGTTATAGGGCGAGTCTGCAGCTTCAAGCAGCCGCCGGGCGTCCGCTTCGGTGCTGACGATGCGGGGGAGCCCAAACAGGGAAAAGGGGGGATCGTCGGGATGAATGGCCATTCGGACGCCGCTCTCCTCCGCTACCGGGATGATCTCCCGCAAAAAATGGTAGAGGTGGGAGCGCAGTTTTTGATCATCGATTCCCTGGTATTCATCCAGGAGGCCCCGGAATTTTTCGAGCGTCAGTTCTTCATCGCCCGGCAGCCCGAGGAGTATGGTCTCGGTCAGCGCTTCGCCCTCGCCGTCGGAGAGCGATTCGTAATACGCCCTGGCTTTTTCCTGCCGTTCAGAAGAATAGGTCTGTTCTGCGCCCTCGCGCTGGAGGATGTACAGCTCAAAAGCGGCAAAGGCCGTGGCGTCGAACCGGAGTGCGGTGGATCCGTCGTCCAGCGGCTGGTTGATGGTGGTGCGGGTCCAGTCCGTCAGCGGCATAAAGTTATAGCATACCGTATCAATGCCGCATTCGGAAAGGTTCCGGATAGACTGCTTGTAATTTTTAATATACGTATGGTAGTCACCCGTTTGCTTTTTGATATCCTCGTGCACGGGAATACTCTCCACGACCGACCAGCGAAGGCCGCTGTCTTCAATGAGCTGCTTGCGTTTTTTAATTTCGTCGACGGGCCATACTTCCCCGTGGGGAATATGGTGCAGAGCCGTGACGATGCCGGTGGCCCCGGTCTGTTTGATGTCGGTAAGGGGAATCGTGTCGTAGGAGCCGAACCAGCGCCAGGTTTGTTCAAAGTTCATAGTGCAGGTGTGTTATAATTATAATTTTAATGCGATTATTAATTAAAATCCGAACATGCGCGGCAGCCAGAGGGTTAGTTCCGGAAAGAAGGTGATCAACATCAGGGCAACGATCATGGCGAGGAAGAGCGGGAGCAGCGGTTTTATGACTTTTTCGATGGTCGTACCGGCTACGCCCACTCCCACAAACAGCAGGGTGCCTACCGGGGGCGTGCACAAGCCGATGCATAAATTGAGCACCATCATAATGCCGAAATGTACGGGATCTATACCCAGTTCCGTCACGATGGGAAGGAAGATGGGGGTAAAGATCAGCACGGCGGGCGTCATGTCCATGAAGGTACCCACAAAGAGAAGAATCAGGTTGATGGTAAGCAAAATTACGATCTTGCTGTCACTGAGGGCGAGCAGGGCCGCACTGATATCCTGGGGAATATTTTCGTACGACATCACCCACGACATGCTGATAGAGGTGGCGATAAGCAGCATGACGATGGAGGTGGTCATCACGGAATCCATGAGGATGCCGGGCAGATCCCTGGTGGAGACTTCTTTGTAATAGTAACCCAGAATCAAGGTGTACACCACGGCGATGGCCGCCGCTTCGGTTGCGGTGAAGATGCCGGCAATGATACCACCGATGACGATGATGAGCAGCAACAGGCTTGGAAATGCTTTTACGAAGGTGCTGAAGACTTCAGAGAGACTGCTTCGCTCACCGACGGCAAAGTTTTTGCGTTTGGCCCAGAAGGCCGCAACGCCCATCAGCAAAAGGCCGATGATAAGTCCCGGCACATAGCCCGCGATAAAAAGCGCCGCGATGGAGACGCCCCCGCTTGCCAGCGAATAGATAATGAGAATGTTGGAGGGCGGGATGATCAGGCCGGTAGTAGAGGCGGTGATATTCACGGCCGCTGAAAATTCTTTGCTGTAGCCCTCCTTCTCCATGCGCGGACCCAGGATGGAACCGATGGCGGAGGCGGCGGCGACGGCCGAACCGGCAATGGCCCCGAAAAGCATGGCCGCAAAGATATTGACGTAAGCAAGTCCCCCGGGCATGGAGCCGACCAGCGTCTTGGCAAAGTCAATGAGTCGCCGGGCAATGCCCCCCCGGTTCATCACTTCTCCGGCCAGGATGAAAAAGGGGATGGCAAGCATGGTAAAACTGTCCAGGCCCGTGGCCATCTGCTGGGCCATGGTGGTAAAGGCCGATATGGATTCCACGCTCACCAGGATCGTAATCAATCCCGACAGGCCGAGTGTCCAGGCAATAGGTACCCCGAGGCCCAACAGGAAAACAAAGCTGAGAACCAGTATAAGTATTTCTATATAATCCATAATAAAATAATAGTGTTACGACCGGATGTTTTGTGGTTCGGCGCCTGATGTCAGCCGCGGTATGATGTCGAGGACCTCGTAATATATGATCAGCAACCCGCTCA
>NZ_JBEPWZ010000133.1:0-7665 GCF_041642155.1 Fodinibius sp. | reverse complement strand
CTCCCCCGTAATGCTTGGCCATCACCGTCGTGATCGCGGCCGTCAGCGTCGTCTTCCCGTGGTCCACGTGACCTATCGTTCCTATGTTTACATGCGGCTTATTGCGTTGAAATGTCTCTTTTGCCATAATACTTTTTGTTAATGATGTTTATGCTCTGGATTCTATAATTTCTTTTTCGAGATTTTCGGGTACTGCCTTGTATTCAGCAAACTCCATTGAAGAAGTAGCACGGCCCTGAGTCATGGACCGAAGATCGGTCGTGTAACCGAACATTTCGGACAAGGGTACTTTAGCCCTGACCACCGAGCCCTCTCTGTTGTTATCCATCTTACCGATGATTCCACGCCGTCCATTCAGGTCACCAATCACGTCTCCCATATACTCTTCGGGAGTGATCACTTCTACATCCATAATGGGCTCCAGAATAGCCGGCTTGGCTTTTCGCGCTGAATTTCGGAATGCCAGCTTAGCACATAGCTCAAAGCTGAATGCATCCGAATCGACATCGTGATAAGAGCCGTCGTACAGACGCACTCCAACATTTTGAACGGGATAATCCGCCTGGATTCCACCGCTCAAGGCTTGCTTGAAGCCTTTTTCCACGGAAGGGATGAATTCGCGGGGAATATTACCGCCGACGATTTCATCAATAAACTTAAAGCCTTCACTTACGGAAACATTGTTGTCTTCCTCATCATACTCTTTGAAATGATCGAGGGGACCAATTTCAAACTCCATATCCGCAAATTTACCGCGTCCACCGGACTGCTTCTTGTAAATCTCGCGGTGCTCTATACTGGAGGTAATCGTCTCGCGGTACGACACCTGCGGTGCTCCCACATTGGCTTCTACCTTAAATTCGCGCTTAAGCCGGTCTACAATAATTTCGAGGTGAAGCTCTCCCATACCGGCAATGGTCGTCTGACCGGTCTCTTCATCCGTCTTTACTTCAAAGGTCGGGTCTTCCTCCGCAAGCTTAATAAGCCCCGTAGTCAGTTTTTCGGCGTCAGCCTTCGACTTGGGCTCGACCGCCAGTTTTATGACCGGCTCGGGGAAGGTAATCTCTTCCAGGAGAATAGGCTCGTCAATATCGCAGAACGAATCTCCGGTGCGGACCTCCTTCACGCCAACCGCGGCCGCGATATCCCCGGCGCGAACAATGTCGAGATCCTTTTTGTCATTGGCGTGCATCTCAAGGATGCGTCCAATACGCTCTTTATTGCCGGTCGTAGCGTTATAGATATACGACCCTTTTTCAAGCGTTCCGGAATAGACCCTGAAGAACGTCAGCTTCCCTACATAGGGATCCGACATAATCTTAAATGCGAGCGCCGAAAACGGCTCTTGCACGCTGGGCTTGCGCTCCAGCTTTTCTTCATGATTTTCAGGGTTTTTACCTACGATAGGAGGGATATCGTAAGGACTCGGCATATACTTTATGATCTTGTCCAGCAGGGTTTGCACGCCCTTGTTCTTGAGTGCCGACCCGCACATGACCGCCGTAATATCGCGGTTCAGGGTGGCTTCCCGAATGGCCTCTTCAACTTCTTCTTCACTAATTTCTTCATCCATCAGATACTTTTCCATCAAAGCATCATTATGGTCGGCAACAGCTTCGAGCATAATCTTGCGATACTCTTCCGCCTTTTCCTTCAAGTCGTCAGGGATGTCAATCTCCTCATACTCCATCCCAAGCGACTCTTCGTCCCAAATAATACCGCGCATCTGTATAAGATCAACAACACCGCGGAACGTTTCTTCCACCCCAATGGGAATCTGAATAGGAATAGGATTCGCTTTTAGCTTCTCCCGCATTTCTTCTACAACATTAAAAAAGTCGGCTCCCGTACGATCCATCTTATTGACAAACGCCATACGGGGAACGTTATACTTGTTGGCCTGCCGCCAAACCGTCTCCGACTGGGGCTGCACCGCACCGACAGAATCAAAAACGCCGATTACGCCGTCAAGTACACGCAGGGATCGCTCGACCTCAACCGTAAAGTCAACGTGGCCGGGGGTATCAATGATATTAATGCGGTGATTCTTCCAGATACAGTGGGTGGCTGCAGAAGTAATGGTAATGCCCCGTTCTTTCTCCTGCTCCATCCAATCCATCTGAGAGGCGCCGTCGTGCGTTTCACCTATGCGGTGCGTAATACCCGTGTAATAAAGGATACGCTCGGTAATCGTTGTCTTACCGGCATCTACGTGCGCAGCAATACCGATATTACGCGTCCGCTTTATCCGGTCTACAATTTCTGGATCTGTTTTCGTCTTCGTTTCAGCCATTACTATAAATTAATCTCTGTAAATCGTTTAGAATCTAAAATGGGCAAATGCCTTGTTCGCTTCTGCCATGCGGTGCACCTCATCTTTCTTTCGCACCGCGCCGCCTTCGTTATTGGCAGCATCCAACAGCTCCCGTGACAAACGTCGGGCCATTGACTTGTCGTTGCGACCCGAGGATGCACTGATAATCCATCGCATGCCCAGGGCCGTGCCGCGATCGGGCCGCACTTCAACCGGCACCTGGTAGGTGGAACCGCCCACACGCCGAGACCGAACCTCCACAACCGGCGATACATTGCTAAGGGCATTTTTAAATACTTCCATCCCCTCTTCACCGGTCTGTTCTTCAATAATTTCAAAAGCCTGGTAGAGAATTTTTCGGGCTACATTTTTCTTGCCGTCTCTCATCAGGTTATTTACAAACCGCGTGACCAGCTTGTCACCAAACACCGGATCCGGCTGAACGTCACGCTTATCTGCTGTCTTTCTTCTCATATTCTTATCGGTTTAATTCCCACTCAACAATGACTTAATTCGGTTTTTTGGTACCGTATAGACTCCGGCCCTGCTTGCGATCTTCTACGCCGGCCGTATCGAGGGTACCGCGCACAATATGATACCGCACACCAGGCAAATCCTTTACCCGGCCTCCGCGAACAAGCACAATGCTGTGCTCCTGCAAATTATGTCCCTCTCCCGGGATATAGGCCGTTACCTCATAACCATTTGTTAACCGCACACGAGCCACCTTACGCAAAGCCGAGTTTGGCTTTTTAGGCGTAGTAGTGTAAACTCGTACACAAACCCCGCGTTTTTGCGGACAGTTTTCCAAAGCAGGAGACGTGGTTTTACTCTGCTTGCTTTTTCTACCTTTACGAATAAGTTGTTGTATTGTAGGCACGATTTAAACGCTTAATTGATTTTTCGGTCGAACAAGAGTTGCCAATGATAAGGAATTATGGGGTAATATTGCAAGAAAAAACTGCCTTTTTCTTTTCTTTTTCCCGCCAGGGATTCATTTCTTTAGATAGGCGTGTCAAACCTGCTTAAAAACCAATAATTTAGTAGTATATTAATATATATCAGTATATCTATTTTGAAATTACTTGATCTGCCCGGCTTAAATACAAAACGGATAAAGGCGCTCGCTGAGAGCGGGATCTACAGTATTCTCGACCTGTTAAATTTTTTGCCCCGCAGGTATATCGACCGTACGACCGTCTCTCCCATCCGTGCGCTCAGCGGTTCCGGGGAAGAGACCACGGTAGTGGGAAAAATCAAAGGAATTCAGCACAAAGGCTACGGTCGCAAAAAACGGCTGGAGGTGATCATCCAGGACGATACGGCCGCACTGAAAGGCGTCTGGTTCAAGGGCGGCCATTATATAAAGAAACAGTTCTCAGAGGGACAACTGGTGGCGTTTTTCGGAAAGGCAAAAAAATATGGGCGCTATCTCTCCATGGCCCACCCTGAGGTGGATACCCTTGGCGATGAATCGGAAGTAGAGGATCTTCAGCAAATTGTGCCGATCTATCCGGGTAATAAATCCTTCTCAAAGACCTATATTAACAGTAAGCTGATCCACCGCTGGCAGAAGGTTATCCTCAAGCATGAACATCCGCCGGAGTTCCTGCCGGATGATATCCTTAAAGAACACCAGCTTCCCGTGCGGCATAAAGCCTACCGGATGATTCATCTGCCCGCATCCGAGTCGGACTACAAAAAAGCCTTCAAGCGGTTCAAGTTTGAAGAACTGTTCCTGTTTGAGCTGAGCGTTGCCAAAACGAAACATGAGGTTATCGAAAAGAACAGGGGACATCTGTTCGGGGATCTCGGCAATTATACCCGTCGTTTTTTTAACGAGGAACTACCTTTTGAACTGACAGAGGGACAAACTTCAGCGCTTTCGGATATCAAGCGAGATGTGCGGTCGGGCAAACAGATGAACCGGCTGATCCAGGGCGACGTGGGCTCCGGGAAAACGGTCGTGGCGATTGGTGCTATTCTGATGGCCCTCGACAACGGCTTTCAGGCGGCATTCATGGCCCCCACCGAAATCCTGGCGGAGCAACATTTTCGCACGCTTTCGGAGTTTCTGGACCCGCTGGATATAACTATCCGCCTGCTGGTGGGCAACCAAAAGAACAGCCTGCGGACCGATATACTGACCGATATTGAGGGGGGCGCCTGTAATGTGGTCGTGGGGACCCACGCCGTCATACAGCAGGAGGTCAGCTTTCACCGGCTGGGACTGGCGGTTATTGACGAGCAGCACCGGTTCGGGGTAAGGCAGCGGGCGGAAATCCTGACAAAAGGCTCTCATCCCCACGTGCTTGTGATGTCGGCGACCCCTATTCCGCGCTCACTGGCGATGACGCTGTACAGCGACCTGGATATCTCTGTTATCAGGGGATTGCCCGGGGGACGCAAACCGGTGAGGACGGCCGTTCGTCCCCAAAAGAAGCACCCGGCTATCTACGATTTTATGGAGCGGGAGCTGGCAGAGGGCGGACAGGCGTATGTGGTCTACCCGCTGGTGGAGGAATCGGAAAAGATGGATCTCAAGGACGCCACGGCCGGGTATGAAAAGCTCAAAAAACATTTTGCCGATTTTAATGTGGGATTGATACACGGTCAGATGAAATCGGAAGAAAAGGATGCGGTGATGCAGCAATTTGTTGCCCGTAAAATACAGGTGCTGGTCTCTACGACGGTCATCGAGGTGGGGGTGGATGTCCCCAACGCCAGCATCATGGTGGTGGAGCACGCGGAACGGTTCGGACTCTCCCAGCTGCACCAGCTGCGGGGACGTATTGGCCGTGGCGAGAGACAGAGCTATTGCATCCTGGTACACGGACAAAAGGTCAGCAAAGAGGGATGGTATCGCCTTAAAAAAATGATCCAGACCAACGACGGTTTTGAAATTGCGGAGGCGGATCTGAAGCTACGCGGTCCGGGGGATTTTCTGGGGACCAAACAGAGCGGACTGCCGGAGTTTAAAGTGGCTGACATAATCGAAGATCAATGGATCCTGGAGCAGGCCAAATCGGCTGCCTGGAAGGTGATGAGTGAGGACCCTGGTTTAACGCAGTCGAACCACCGGGAGCTCAAAAAGGTATTTGTGCCCTACTATAAAGAGAGGAGCCGGTTTTACGGGATGGGGTGAGAAGTGGGCGACGTACCTTTTTGCTTGGCATGTTGTTTTGCTCTTTTAATCAGCGAGTCGTCTAACCGGAGCGTTAATTTACTTTTCATATCTGTTAGACGTATTGTTTTATGTACATAATACGTCATCCTAACAAAGGAAAGCAAGAGAAATTTCGTTTACAAAATAGCTCTGACGACAGCGGCAATCAGCCACCCTATCAATACCAGCAAAGCGATGATCATCCCTATCACGCCAATAGCGACGGCCCAAAGCATCCAGCGGCTGTGGCGTTCGGTGGCCGCGGCATCCTCCCGGTACTCTTCCAGGAGTTCGGCATTGCGGATATTGGCCTTCCAAGCCACATCAAACAGGTCGCCCAACAGTGGGATCGCTCCAATCACGACATCCAACAGTATATTAAATCCCATCCGGAGCAGTACCGAGGGCGCCAGGCGGGCATTCACGCCCATCACAATAAAGTAGGTGGATATCATGCCGGCGATCCAGTCGCCCGCACCGGGAATGAGACTGATAACCGGGTCCAGTCCAAACCGGATGTTGGTGCCCGGAATCGTAAAGCGGCTGTCGAGCCACTCGGCGAGTTTCTGAGCATGTGGCGATTGTGATCGTTCTGTCTTTTTTGCCATTTTATAAGTCCAATATAAGAATCCTTGAAAAACCAGGAGTTTTAGCCCATATCAAAGCCTGAGCGTATTTAAAACCACAGCATATAATTCAATATGTGAGGATTTTAAATGCGCGAAAATGCAGAGATTGAGCAAAAATACGGTTTTGCAAAGGGTTCTGTAACTCCCTTACCCTTAGGCAAACTCCTTACGCTTCTCGGCTCGCTTGCGCTCATTGGGATCCAGGTACATTTTGCGGATGCGCAGGCTCTTCGGGGTAACCTCCAGCAGCTCATCGTTGTCAATAAATTCAATATGCTGCTCCAGGCTCATCTTCCGGGCCGGGGCAATCTTCACGGCATCCGCACTTTGGGTCGCACGATGGTTGGTAAGGTTCTTTTTCTTCACCACATTCACCACCATGTCATCCGACCGGTTGTTGATACCGACCACCTGTCCCTGGTACACCGAGTCGCCCGGCTCCACCAGAAATACGCCCCGGTCCTGCAGTCCTTCCAGGGCATAGCTGGTTACTTCTCCCTTTTCCAGGGCAATAAGCACTCCGCTGTTGCGGCCCGGTATTTGGCCCGCAAAAGGCTCGTAGCTGTCAAACTGCTGGTGCATGATGCCCGTGCCCCGGGTTTCCGTCAGCATTTCGCCGCGGAACCCAATAAGTCCCCGGGACGGGACCTTGAATGTGAGGCGGTTGTTTTCGCCCTCCTGGGTCATCGAGGTCATAATGCCCTTGCGCTGCTGCAGGTTATCAATCACGCGGTTGCTGTAATCCTGGTGTACATCCACCACCACCTCTTCAAAAGGTTCGTGGCGCTGCCCGTCCACTTCTTTATACAGCACTTCGGGACGTGAAACGGCAAACTCATAGCCTTCCCGACGCATGGTCTCTGTCAGTATCGCCAGCTGAAGTTCTCCGCGGCCGGAAACTTTAAATACGTCCGGGTCGTCGGTCTGTTCCACCTGTATAGAGACATTGGTACGAATTTCGCGCAGCAGGCGGTCTTTAATCATATTCGAGGTTACATACTCGCCCTCCAGTCCAGCAAAAGGGGAATCATTCACGCGGAAAAACATCGCCATCGTCGGCTGATCGATATCATAATAGTCGATGGACGTCATATCGGAGATATCGGTGAGGGTATCGCCGATATCCACTTTTTCATATCCCGCCAGGGCAAAGATATCCCCCGCCACAGCTTTTTCCACCGGCTCGCGTTTGAGTCCCGTGAAGGTAAACAGTTTTGTCGCGCGGGCTTTCTCTTTGAGTTCCCCGTTGCGATTTAACAGCGCAATCTGCTGGTTCACCTCGATGGTGCCCTGTTCCACCCGTCCGATGGCAATACGTCCCACATAGTCATTCCAGTCAATACTGCTGACCAGCATCTTAAAGGGAGCGTCCACATTTTGCTCGGGCGGCGGAATTCGCTCTATAATGGTTTCAAACAGCGGAACCAGGTCTTCATTGTCATCCTCAAGCTCATACTTCGCAATGCCATTGATGCCTTCCGCATAGATGATGGGAAAATCAAGCTGGTCATTCGTAGCATCCAGCATCACGAAGAGGTCGAAAATTTCGTTTAATA
>NZ_JBEPWZ010000132.1:0-7686 GCF_041642155.1 Fodinibius sp. | reverse complement strand
TCATTGTGGTAGATGATTATGTCTCATGCATAGGATCTGCGAATTTTAATCACCGGTCGATGCTGAAAGATGACGAAGTGAATATGACAGCTCTTAGTGCGGAACTGGCAGAGCTGCTGGTTAATCACTTTGAGGAAGATCTCACCTATTGTGACGAAATAAAAAAAGACCAGTGGGAGCAGCGAAGCCTGATGCAGCGGGGACTGGAAGTCGTGAGTAAGTTTTTTAAACAGCAAATTTAGAGTTTTTTACTGTGGGACAGCCGATTATAAAAATGACTCTTGAAAATTTATTGACTATAAGAGGGCTTTGCAAAATCAGTCCCGAAGCATCGGGAAACATCAAAGCCTGAGCGAATTCAATACCGCAGCATATAATGCATATGGGAGGATTTTGAATGAGCGAAAATGAAGAGATTGGTCAAAAGAACGGTTTTGCAAAGCCCTCTATAATTACAGGATACTATTGACGCAAACATATTCAAAATGAAATCACCTGTCATGAGCAAAAAATTAATAAGACTATGCATTATCCTCGGCAGTGCAGTAGCCGCATTCGGGATGCTTCCGCAGCATGAGGCTTTTGCACAGGAAAAGGAAAGCAGGATAGATAGCCTCACTCTCAATCTATGGCCTCAGGGAGTGCCGGACGGGCAGGGGGATACCGATCTCGACACGCCTACGCTTACGGCATATCTGCCGGAAAAATCAGCCCCATCCCAAACGGGCGTGGTGGTATTTCCGGGGGGCGGGTATGCTCAGTTAGCGATGGATCACGAAGGCCGGCAGGTGGCAGAATGGCTCAATAGCCTGGGGATAGCTGCATTTGTGGTAAAATACCGGCTGGGCCCCCGATATAATCATCCATCCCAGCTGCAGGATGCCCAGCGGGCCATGCAGCTGGTACGGGCTAATGCCGGGCAGTGGAACGTCAGCACAGATCATATTGGCGTGCTTGGTTTTTCGGCAGGGGGACACCTTGCCTCGACGGCGGGCACTCATTTTGAAGGGGATTACGGCAGTACCGGTGCTGCAGGCGATTCCCTGGAGAGTTTCGATCCACGTCCGGATTTTATGGTCTTGATTTATCCCGTGATTACCATGAAACCGGATTATACGCACCGGGGTTCGCGCAATCACCTGCTGGGTGAGAATCCCGATGAAGAGCTGGTACAGTATCTCTCCAACGAAACCCGGGTAACCGAAAATACGCCGCCGACATTTTTGGTGCACGGGTCCAATGATACGGCTGTGCCCGTACAAAACAGCCTGCAATTTTATGAAGCGCTTTTGACGCATGATGTGCCTGCGGAGTTGCACCTGTTTGAAGATGGTCCGCATGGTTTTGGCTTAGCTCCCGAAGATCGGGAGCTTTCGCAATGGCCCGATTTATGTGAGCGCTGGATGAAGAGCCGTGGTTTGTTATCCGGCAAAGAGGAGGGATAAAGCCCTTCACTGTTGGGCAGCAACATCATTTACTTCAATCCAATAGCCGTCCGGATCCTGAAAATAAATTTGCCGGACTCCATCGGGCCGGGTATTATAGGTGTTGGGCTTACCATAGGCGCTGGCGTAGTAGATATCGTTTGCCTCGAGATTTTCCAGAAGGCTGTCCAGGTCGGAGGTCTTCAGCGCCAGGTGTATACGTTGGATCATATGGATCTTTTCAGTGTTTCCTTCGATGAGATGGAGTTCCATTTGCGGTCCCATACTGAACCAGCGGATGGTTTCCTTTTGAGTTTTATTTTCAATTTCCGGAAGCGAGAGTACCTCCCCGTAAAAAGCGGCGCTGATGTCGAGGTCCTCGACGGTAATGGAATAGTGATCGAAGGTCAGGCCAGGGGCTTTTGCGGCAGCCAGTGCTACCATCGTGACAGAGAAGCAGAAAAGAAGTAGCAGCATATCGCTCATAGTTTATTTGAGTTTATACGGTCTATGGGACCATTTTTTGAAGCACGGGACGAATGACCTCATTCCATGCTTCATACCCATGTTTATTGAGATGCAGCAGATCGTCAAGGAACAGGCTGTCGTCGGGTTTGCCATCGGTATTTAGTATGGGCGTGGCTAAGTCGACGTAATGAAGTTGTTCGTAGTTGCTGTTATAATCTTTAATCGACTGGTTTAGCTCGCTCATTTCGGGCCAGTAATCCCACCGGCTGCTGCTGGGTTTTATCGGGACGTACAGGAAATCGACGTCGGGCTGATCGTTGAGGATGCGTTCGACCAGTTGTTGATAATCATCGAATACCTGTTCAACCGGTTTGTCGGAGGCAATGTCGTTGTCACCCTCGTAAAATACGATGAGTGCCGGATCGTATTTGCCGATAACGGCTTCGTAGTAATGTTGAACATCCGAGGTATGCGACCCGCCAAAACCACGGTTGATAACCGGCAGGTCGGGGAAGGCAGCAGCCGTCTCCCAGAGTCGAATGCTGGAGCTTCCCACAAAAAGAATTGCATCGGAGGGAAAACTGTTTCGCTTGTCCCATGTTTTAAATTGCTCAATTTGTTCTTCAAAACGCAGGGGATCCGGATCGTCAACCGTATCGTGCTGGGCTGAAGCGGCAAAGCAGCTTACGCAAAGAATAAGTAAGAGGACGAGCAGGGATGGTTTGTGCGACATCATGTTTGAGTAAAGTTATGGTAATTGCAAGCTAAGTTGTTGGAAATGATATCTGATTTGCTGTTATTTTCCAACTTTTGTTATGAAACGTATTTTTGGCGCAATGCCAGGATCGCGCAGCGGGACAGGAGTGAAAACAGCGAATGGCGCCAAGCAAAATAAAAAAGGTGACATCGTTCACAGATGTCACCCTTGTAAAATAAATAGCGTGTAATTTTAAAAGTATCAGGACTATCAGGCTGTTTCCAACCGTTCCTTGAGCGTTGTGCCGATTTCTGCGGGACTGTCAACAACGGTGACCCCGGCATCACGGAGCGCTTTTTTCTTGTCTTCTGCGCCCCCTTGTCCCCCGGAAATAATGGCACCGGCATGTCCCATACGCCGGCCGGGAGGGGCGGTGCTGCCCGCAATAAAGGCGACGACCGGTTTACTGACGTTATCCTCGATATAGGCTGCGGCCTCCTCCTCCGCCGATCCGCCGATTTCACCGATAAGTACAATAGCATCGGTATCGGGGTCGTCCTGGAAAAGCTTGACGGCGTCGGTGTGCGTCGTCCCGATCACTGGGTCGCCGCCGATTCCGATCGCTGTACTTTGTCCCAGTCCGGCTTTCGTCAGCTGATCGACGGCTTCATAAGTCAGTGTTCCCGAGCGTGAAATGAGTCCCACTTTACCGGGCGTAAAAATATTACCGGGCATGATACCTATTTTGGCTTCGCCGGGCGTAATGACACCGGGACAATTTGGACCGATGAGCGTAGCGCCGTGGCTTTCCACAATTTGTCTGGCGGTAATCATATCCTTGACAGGAATTCCTTCCGTTATGCAGATAATGACCCCTATTCCGGCGAAAGCGGCTTCGGAAATCGCATCTCCCGCAAAAGCCGGGGGGACAAATATTACGGAGGTGTTTGCATTTTCATTGGACACCGCGTCGGCCACCGTATTGTATACAGGCAGCCCGAGGTGTTTCTGTCCCCCTTTACCGGGGGTTACGCCGGCGACCACATTGGTCCCGTATTCTATCATCTGCTCGGCGTGAAAGCCGCCTTCACTTCCCGTAATTCCCTGTACGACTAAACGAGTATCATTACCAACAAGTACGCTCATGAACTTTTTTCTGTTAAGTTAAACGGTTTGATTGAATCGCTCGAAATATACCCACTACAATATGATTTGGCAAAGGCGGACTGCGGATTAATTGATTTCCCTGATTATCCTGCAACCTGAATCTATTCGGTAATTCCCACTTCCCAATTCCCCCTTCCTGATTCCCAAAATACAGGGTGAAACTCATCGGAATAACTGTTATTATTTCGTTGCTATGGCAGCAATGATTCCGGATGAAAAAAAAGAAGAGGTTCGCGGTGCGGCAGACATCGTGGAAGTGGTCGAAGATTACGTAAAGCTGAAACGCTCCGGCCGCAGCTGGAAAGGATTATGTCCATTCCATGACGAGCGTACGCCGTCTTTTCACGTAACGCCCGATCTGGGTATCTATAAATGTTTCGGGTGCGGCGCTTCCGGGGATGTGTTTAATTTTGTGATGGAAATGGAAGGAGTGGGGTTCGTCGAGGCGATGCGCTCGCTGGGAGACCGCTACGGCGTGTCACTGCCGGAGGAGGAAGATCCGGAATTTGACGAAGATCATCACCTCCGCGAAGGCATTTATCATGCGCTTAAATATGCCGGAGTCTTCTTCTTTCGTCACCTTATGGAGACCGGCGAAGCACAGAAGGCGCGCGACTATCTCAAAAAAAGGGGCTATAATCGCACCATTGTCAAACGGTACGGACTCGGTTATGCGCCCAACGGGGGAGACCAACTCTATCGCACCGCCCTGGATTCCGGGTTGAACGAGGAGTATCTTCTTGAAGCGGGGCTTATTAAGCCGAGTAATCGCGGCGATGGGTTTTATGATGCGTTCAGGGGACGCCTGATGTTTCCCATTTTCAATCCGTCGGGCAAAGTGATTGCTTATGCGGGACGCGTGCTGGGCAACGAAAAGACGGCGAAATATATCAATTCGCCGCAAACCCGTGTATACAACAAGAGCAAGGTGCTCTATGGTATCAACTTTGCCAAAAATGAAATTCGTAAATCGGATGAAGTGATCCTGGTTGAGGGGTATACGGATGTCATTTCCCTCCAGCAATACAGCGTTAAAAATGTAGTGGCGTCCAGCGGCACCTCGTTGACGCCCGACCAGATGAAGCTCCTGCACCGGTATGGCGATACCATTACCATGATCTATGACTCCGATTCAGCCGGGCAGCGAGCCATGAAGCGGGGCATCAATATTGCACTGCAAGAGGGGATGGACGTACGCCTGCTCGAGCTGCCGGAAGGGGAAGACCCGGACTCGTTTGTCCGGCAGTTTGGCAAAGATTCGTTCCTGGAGATGAAGCGGGAGGAAGAGGAGGATTTTCTGGCCTACCAGATTCATAAGGCCAGGGACGAAGGACGGTGGGAACGTCCCGCTGAAAAGAAAAAGGTGGTTAATGAGATCCTGGAAAGTATTGCACACATGCCCGACCCGGTTTCCAGGGAAACCTATGTACAGCACCTGAACAGCAAAGCCAGGATAGGCGATCGGGCCCTTTTTGACGAGCTGGGAAAAATTCGCAAAGAACTGAAAGAAGAGCGGATCCGGGCCCGGAAACGCCGGCAGCGCCGGCAAGAGCGGGAGCAGCGAGATTCAGCGACTTCTTCCGAAGCCCCGTCTCCCCATTCGGTAGCTTTTAAAAAGCAGGTGGATGGGGCGGCACCCAAAACAACAACTACGCCTCCCCGAAAACGGCCTAATTTTGAAAAAGAGCTGATTCGCCTGATGCTCATGTACGGCAATGATATGATTGATTATATCGGCTCCTACTGTTCGGGCAAGCATTTTGAGGACGAGCAGCTTCGTGATTTTTACGAGGATATCATTGAGCAGTATAAAGACGGAGAGGAGGTGAGCGTAGAAAAATATGCGAGCCGCGAACATCCATATCCCGAGCTGGTGGGGGAGATTGTATTGGAAAAGCATTCCGTGAGCGAGCGCCATCACGAAAAGATAGGCGTACAGTATAAAAAGGATAAGAATCCCTATCGTACGGCTAAAGGGGCGCTAAAGGCGTTGAAAGTACATTTTATTAACCGGCTGCAAACAGAACTCTACGAGCAATATAATGACGCTGATGGAGAGGAGCGCAAAAAAGTGATGCGGCTGATGAAAGAAGCCGGGCGGCGGCGTACCCAGATACAGCAATCGCCGATCGATGAATTGTTCCCGGACCCCGATACCGATGCAGCAAAAAGTGTTTCCGAAAAAATATTCGAATACAAGATGAAGGAGAGCGATGAGTGATGAATCGTGAGTCATGAGAACCGTTCCCGTGTGTCGCACCCCGTTCACAGGTTTTTTTATTTTTGTTTACCTTTACGGTTTTGTAAGCTCTCTGTTAAACAAACAGCAAATGTAAATATAAAAGAGAATGTCTGATTACACTATTGAGTTAAATGTCGCCCGAAAGGCGGCCGACGCCGCTGCCAAAATTATTCGGGAATATCAGTCGGCCAGCAGCTTTTCGGTCAGCTATAAAGGCAAAAATGATATTGTTACGGATGCGGATCTAAAATCAGAGCAGAAAATTTTGTCCATGATACACGAGCAGTTCCCTGATGACCTCATTCTGGCCGAAGAGTCGTCCGATCATATAACCCTCCCCGAAGAACGAATATGGCTTATTGATCCCATCGACGGCACGACAAATTTTACTCACGGTTTCCCGGTGTACTGCGTCTCTATTGCGCTATGGGAACACCGCCGGCCTCAAATGGGACTGGTGCTGGAGGTCTCCCGCAACGAGCGTTTTTCAGCCTTGGCGAGTCATGGGGCTTATTTAAACGGAAACGCTATTTCGGTATCCAGTCTGGAGGATTCGCAGTATGCTTTGGTGGGAACCGGCTTTCCGTATAATGATCTGAGCCTGGTCGATAATTACCTGGAGTTTTTCCGCATGCTGATACACCGTATACAGGGAGTAAGACGGGCCGGCGCCGCCGCCTACGATCTGTGTTGCGTTGCTTGCGGACGGTTTGACGGATTCTATGAATATTCGCTAAACCCTTGGGATGTAGGCGCTGCTGCGCTTATTGCCAGGGAGGCGGGGGGAACGGTATCCGATTGGCGGGGAGGGGATAACTGGCTGCTTGGTGAGCGTATTGTGGCCGGCAATCCTTCCATTCACCAATTTTTGCTGGAAGAAATTCAAAAGCAGTTTACGGAGCAGGAAGTCCGAGGGGAGAATTGGAAATAAGGCCTACCGCGTTGACCTTAAAGGCATGCTTGGACGATTAATAGAATACTTATGAAGAAAAAAACATAACCTTTTAACTAACAAGCGCTTAAACTACATATCACACTTATTCAGTAAAGCAGGTTTCAAATAACCGGTAACAAATAACCATTAACAGGATTAATCCTTGGCAAGAGAAGACCGGTGTTCCACGAAAATTTACCTTGCAACCTGAGCTGTGACTTGAGAAGTTATCTAAAGGGATTGGTCTCGAAAAAGGTTTCAAACGATTGCATGGGCAGAGGACCGTTATAGTATTTGAACGGCTCTCCGTAGGTGGTGCCGATCAAATGTCCATAGTGCCGGGCCCGGGCTTCGATGCCTTTGAAAAATTGGGTATTTGAAATATACGTTTCCGGTTCATCCTCCGATGCCTCTGCGTTAAACTGGGTTTCAAAAGCCAGAATAGCTTCTATCTTCGTGTCAAAGGTTTCGGTGATATCAAAGACCAAATCCGGTTCAAAAGGTCGATCCTGCATATAGTGAAGGATGTGCGACGGCCTCCAGCGCTGCTGCGGACGATCGTGCTCATCAATGGTTTTTATCTTGGGTAATCCGCTGTAAAAAAGTGCATCCAGCGCCAGCCGGGTGCCTTGTCCGTGATCCGGATGCCGGTCCGACGGTGCACCCACCAGGCAGATATAGGGCTGGTATTCCCGGATCTTTTGTATGATCCTGAGCTGGTTGTCCCGGTTGTTCCGGATGTCGGTATCGGCAA
>NZ_JBEPWZ010000131.1:0-7809 GCF_041642155.1 Fodinibius sp. | reverse complement strand
CGGGAGGCGCTTGACGATGCTGCTTTTAAAAACACCGGCATTATGGCGTACAGTGCCAAATATGCCTCGGCGTTTTACGGCCCTTTCCGCGACGCGCTGGATTCGGCCCCCGGTTTTGGCGATAAAAAAACGTATCAGATGGATCCCGCTAATGTCCGGGAAGCCGTTAAGGAAGCAACGTTGGATGAACAGGAAGGAGCCGATATAGTTATGGTTAAACCCGGTATGCCCTATTTGGATGTTGTCAGGGCCGTTAAAGAGCATGTATCGGTGCCGGTGTCGGTATATAATGTTTCCGGTGAATACGCTATGTTAAAAGCGGCAGCAGAGAAGGGCTGGCTGGACGAAGAGGAAGTGATGATGGAGGCGTTAATCGGCTTCAAGCGGGCCGGCGCCGATCTGATAGCTACTTATTTTGCAAAAGAAGCGTCAAAAATACTAAATGGCTCGTAACCGTGATTACATGATATTTAATATGTATAGCAGTGGTTTTCAGCCATTCTGAGTATCGTTGTATGTTATGTTGAATCACTCCTGCCCCTTTTCCTTCCCGGGCAATATCACTGTGCCTCGAAAAGGAGAAACAAATTTTTAGTGAAGCCGGTACATTCTTTAAATAGCGTATCGGTATAACAATTGAAGCAAGAATATCAAAGGGTATTTTATGTTAGAAACAAGCAGAACATTATTTGAACGGGCACAGCAGTCGATCCCCGGCGGAGTAAACTCTCCCGCACGGGCTTTTAATTCGGTAGGCGGGCCCCCCGTTTTTCTGGAACGGGCCCGGGGATCCGTCCTGACGGATGTTGACGGCAAGGAATATATCGATTATGTGGGGTCGTGGGGACCGATGATCCTGGGACATGCCTACGGGCCGGTAATCGAGGCGGTCCGGGATGCGGCGGCGAAATCCACCTCATTCGGGGCTCCGACTGAGATCGAGATCAGGATGGCGGAGCTGGTTAAACAGATGGCGCCCGGCGTCGACAAGGTCCGCATGGTCAATTCCGGGACGGAAGCCTGTATGAGTGCTATTCGCGTAGCCCGGGGCTACACCGGGAGAGATAAAATCATCAAGTTCGAAGGGAATTATCACGGCCACGGCGATTCGTTCCTGATCAATGCCGGCAGCGGGGCCCTGACCCACGGAACGCCCAGCAGTCCCGGGGTGACCGAGGGAACGGCCAAAGATACGTTGACGGCCGATTTTAACGATCTTAATTCCGTTAAAAAACTGCTGAATGAATACGAAGGGGAGATCGCCGCTATTATGATAGAGCCGGTCGCCGGCAATATGGGATGTATTCCCCCGCAGGAAGGGTTTTTGGCGGGTCTTCGTGAACTTTGTGATGCCCAGGGTACCGTACTTATTTTCGATGAAGTGATGACGGGATTTCGAGTGGCCCAGGGAGGTGCCCAGCAGCGGTTTGGGGTCACAGCCGACATGGTGACCTATGGAAAAATTATTGGTGCGGGCCTGCCGGTGGGAGCGTTTGGCGGCAGGCAGGAGATTATGCAGGTGGTATCCCCCGATGGTCCGGTATACCAGGCCGGAACGCTATCCGGAAATCCGCTGGCGATGGCCGCGGGGTATGCATTGCTATCGGAACTCCATGAAAATCCAATGCATTATGATGAGCTCGAAGAAAAGACCACCTATCTTTTCGGGGGGTTGAAAGAGGTTTTTGAACATCACGAGGTATCGGCCACCATCAATCGCGTGGGGTCGATGCTCAGTGTCTTTTTTACCAGTGAAGAAGTGGTGGACTTTCAAACCGCGCAAACAACGGACCGGGAAGTGTTCAGGGATTTTTTTCATGGAATGTTGAAGAACGGTGTGTATCTTCCGCCATCTTCTTTTGAGTCGTGGTTTTTGGCAAACTCGCATACCGAAGCGATGCTTGATGAAACGATAAAAGCAGCTGACACGGCTATGGCCGCTGCTACAGGCAAATAAGCAATGGGAGAAGGACGTCGTCTTCGTATCTTAACGTGTAAGAGTATGCTGAATATAACAATGTAAATGTCAATGCATGCTGTTTCCGCTTGCGGGCAGCCGCAACCGGGACAGGGCAGGCGCATGCCGTAATTTTTTTGTAACCTGGATGGATAGATGAGTAAACTGATTGAAAAGTTGATGGAGCGGTGGGGAGTAGAAAGTTACGGCGGACTGCTGCTTATCCTGCTCATTTTTTCGTTAACAGGCATCACCGTCCTCTATGTACGAAAGTTTATTTTCGGGTGGCTCGGAGTGAATGCCGAGACGCCTCTTCTGGTCGAAATTGCCGCCTGGATTATTATTGTCTTTCCGGCCTACCAGGTACTTCTGCTGTTATACGGGTTTATCCTGGGGCAATTCCAATTCGTCTGGAATTTTGAGAAAAAGAGTCTTCACCGTATCAAAAGCTTATTTGTACGTGGCGAAAATCCTCATTCTCAGCCTTAATTTCAGCCTTCTTCCATTTTTTCCAGTTTCTTTTGTTCCTTTCTGGACATTCCTTCCACCACCAGGCTGTACGAATCCTTGATCCATTCTTTAATGAGTTCTTCATCGAGGGCTCCCCCGGGACGGATCATATTCCACTGACGCTTATCCATGTGCCGGCTGGGCTGAACTTCCTTATACAGATTGCGAAGCATGGAAGCCTTGACGGGGTCGCACTTGAGTTCGATATTTTTAAATTTACCTGCATCGGCGATGGCATAGATTTTATCCATCACTTTAAACGCTAAGATATCTTTGTCCTCAAACGGATAATCTTCGGTAGTACCTTTGAATGAGAGACAAAAGTCTCGAAAATCTTCTATGTTCATGTATGATTTAATTGTGAAAGTTTGATAGCTTCAATTATTGATTGTTTTATAATCATGGATAAACTCCTGAAGGAGATCTTCGGCTGCCTGGTCTATGAGCTGCAGTCTATCGTAGGAGACGATGCCCACTGTTCCGCTTTCCCAGGTGTTGGCCGTAGTTTGCATATCCTGATTCAGCACAAGCTTTACAGGCTGATAGAAGTATAAGTTTACAGCAAAAGGCACAAGTCCCTCACCGGCATCCATGGCATTAATATGCAGATACAGCAGCGGGATTTCATCGGACTGCCTGACTTCATCCTCCGGGACGACCCGTATACCTCCTTCCCGCAGGGCCTGTTCGCCTTTTTTTTGCAGGGAGGGGACGTTGATTTCTGTCTTTTCGGTCAACGGGGCATTGGCCTCGTAGTTGACTGAAAGTCCCATCGACTGAATGCCTTTCAATGAGCTTCGCTCGCGAGCCACTTCATTTTGTGCTAAAGCAAGCACCGGAACAAGCCACAGCACCAGCACCAGCAAGACTCGCCTGTTTATGTTAATGGATATACTCATATCCTGTGACTGTCACCGTATGGGGTTTTTGAATGAAAATAATAGGTGTTGTGCCTGTGGGACGGGCTTTAGCCGTCTCCGAGGCTTTTAAAAGCACTTATTTAATTAATGTTAAGTTATAATAATGAATGGGAACTGCAAGTATGAATTTTACCCGTTGAAATGATGTATTCTATCGGTTATATATTTTTCCAAACTGCTACCGTAAATACTACCCATGAAGCGATAAAACAGAGTCCCCCTACAGGCGTAACCGCCCCCAGCCAGCGGACGCCGCTGGCCGAAAGCAGGTACAAACTTCCTGAAAATACAATGATACCGGCAAGCATCAGCCATCCCGACCACGATAATAGCGC
Organism: Fodinibius sp.; assembly: GCF_041642155.1. Lineage (NCBI taxonomy): Bacteria > Pseudomonadati > Balneolota > Balneolia > Balneolales > Balneolaceae > Fodinibius > Fodinibius sp. Next base: position 4,087 of record NZ_JBEPWZ010000131.1, on the reverse strand, counting down.
CGAGTCGGGCATGTACCGTGCTACGACTCCAATAACCAGCAGCCCGATGGCATGGTAGAAATGATAGGTGACACCCGTCTCAAAGATCGTCAGCATCTCCTCCGAAAGTACTTTTTTAAGGCCGTGGGCTCCGAAAGCGCCCAATATTACGGCCAGAGCCATGGCAATGGATCCGATTGTTAAGAATAGTTTTTGCATAGTACAAGTTGATTTAATATTACCCTTCAAAGCCCACTTCCTTGTGCGTTCCGTCGCAGAATGGTTTTCCGGAGGAGCTGCCGCAACGGCACAGGGCGATGTTCCTGGTGCCGGCCACCGGCTGGGCCGCCATGGAATATACCCGGTAGGTCCCTTCTATTAAAGCGGGGCCGTTTTTCATCAATTTCACCACAAGTTTTGACTGATCCTCCTCCCCTGGGGTATCGGAAGGTCTTAGCTTGTTTTTATCAAAAGAAGCGGGGGCTTCAAATCCGATGTCCCGGTGTGAATTATCACAGAGCGGTTTGTTCCGGGATTCCCCGCAACGGCACAGGGCCAGGCGCGTATCCTTCAGGATGATTTTTCCTTCAGCATTATGCACTTCAATATCTCCGCGAAGGAAAACGGGGCCGTCCGGCGAAATAATAATGGCATTCCGCGTCTCCGGCTCTTCCAGTGGTTCGGTATCGCGGTATTTTAAGGCGCCGGTGGGACAGCTGTGCACAACTTTTTTAATTTGGCCGGGGGACGCATGTTCAGGTTGAATCCACGGTCGTTTGTCCGGATCAAAAACCGATGGGAGGTTTTTAACGCATTCCGCGGCGTGTATACACCGTTCCTGGTCGTATTCTACGGTAATATCATCCGCTTGATAGCTGTAAATATCTAATTTCATGGTTCTGGAATCTGGTATCTGGTATAATATAAGGGTATAACAGGTTAGTCCGCGGGAGAAGATTCCCGGTTAGCTCCCGGCATACAGGCTGGGTAAACGGTACTAAAAATCCATTGGATTCGGGTATTTGAACTCATAGTCGAGCATATGCTTGAGCTTAAGATTTGACACGACTTTGTAATCCTTCCCCTCGTCCCGGGCGTATTCCGGTGGGCTGAGGCCCTTCTCTTCTGCAATCGCAGGATAGTACATCTTTTTGGGGGGGTGTCCGTCGGATACCCCGTTAAAAATCTGATTACGGATATCGGAGTCAATGAATGCCTGGATAATACCGATGCAGTCATCCTGGTGTATCAGGTTAACAGGAGCATTGCCCCTGCTCAGGTTCGTTCGTCCCGCCAGGTGGTGGACGGGATGCCGATCGTAGCCGTACAGACCACCAAATCGAATTACCGTTGTGTCAAACGAAGAGTAATTCATGAGTAGTTTTTCCGCTTTTAACAGGGCATTACCCGTATCGCGGACGGCCTCGCCCGGTTTTGTATCCTCTTCGCCTACAATATCCGGCTTTTCCGGGTACACCGAGGTGGAGCTTACAAATATGACCTTGTCAATCGTAGATTCCTGAAGCTGGTTGATGACGGACTTAATTTGCCGCAGGTGGAAGGACTCCACATTATCCCGGCCTCGTCCCGGAGGAATATTCAGAACAAGCAGGTCGGCATCCCAGAAACCGGGATCTGCGTCCGCATTGAGACCGGGGTCCAGCCGGATCAGGTATGGATGAATGTTTTTGCCCTTGAGCAGGGCCAGCTTATCCCGGGTAGTGGTCGAACCTTTGATACTGTGACCGCTGTCCCGCAGGTGTTCGGCAAGGGGGAGCCCCAGCCATCCACAGCCTAAAATACTAATGATCATAATGAAGCATGTCTATGAGTAGAGAGCTTTGCAAAATTGTTCTTTTAGCCAATCTCTTCATTTCCGCTAATTCAAAATCCTCACGTATACTCTACGGGGTTGAATTCGCTCAGGCTTGGATATTGCCTAAAATTTCTGGTTTTTCAAAGCTTCCGGGTAAATATATACGAAAAGTTATAGTACAAAAAGGAGCAGAGATATTAAAGAGGGAACATCTGAACAGAGAATGAGTAGCAGGAGTTAAGGATGTTAACAGTAATATAAATGAACTAATGGATATTATGAAACGGCTTACACTTGCAGTAATTGTATTATCAGTGGGATTGGTTTTCGGATCCTGCGGCGAGGAATCGGACGACCAAATGAATGAGATGCAGGAACAGGCCGAGCAATCCGCCAATGAATCCATGAACTCGATGGAAGAGGGGATGGAAACGATGAAGGATAAGTTTGTGCAAAACGTGGAGAAACAACGTGAGTCCCTGAATGAAGAGATGGAGGATATTGAGTCGGCCATTAATGAACGATCAGAGGAGCTGGAGCCCGCCGTGGAAGAACGCTGGAACGATGTAAAAGACCAAAAGGAACAGCTGGATGAACAGTACCAGGACATTACAGAAAGTACCGGTGAGAACTTTGAAGAATTAAAGGCCGACCTGCAGGATCAGTTGAACAGCTTGAAAGATGAACTGGCCCAGCTGAAACAAGAGTTGGGTATAGAATCATCGTAAAAGGTTACTCATTTTCGGTTGAAATAAGAAGCCCGATCATTGCGACCGGGCTTTTTTTGTCAGGCATGGTACCAGGGCAGTAAACAGGAAGCCGCCTGGCGCCGGGAGCCTGGAAGCTGAATCACGTTCCCCGGGGAGGATCAATCAAAAAGGAGATTCATTTCTATAAAATATTCCCTTAATTTTGTGGTTAAGGAATGGTATAATAATGCGAACCTAATCACAAACCTCACGTATTCCGGATGGATTTTTCACATCTTCATTGTCACACCCAATTCAGCATGCTCGATGGAGCGGCCAGCATCAGCCAGCTTGTCAAAAAGTCGAAGAATGAAGGGATGCCGGCTATCGCCATTACGGATCACGGTAATATGTTTGGGGTGCCCAAGTTTGTCAATGAAGCGCACAAGCAGGGGGTAAAGCCGATAATCGGCTGCGAATTTTATATCACCCCCTCGGGCATGGACGACAAGAAGGATACTACGCGCTATCACCAGGTGCTGCTGGCAAAGAATATGACGGGCTACCGCAACCTGTCCAAGCTTTGTTCGCTGGGATACACCGACGGGATGTACTACAAGCCGCGCATCGACAAACCGACGCTGGCGGAACACGCGGAGGGACTCATCGCCACGACCTGCTGCATCGCCAGTGAAATCAACCAGAAGATTATTAAGGAGGGGGAAGGCCAGGCGCGGCCACTGTTTGAGTGGTACCTGAACGTGTTCGGGGATGATTATTACATCGAGCTGCAGCGGCACGGGCTGAAGGACCAGAACCGCTGTAACGAGGTGCTGGTCAAATGGGCAAAAGAGTACAACGTGAAGATGGTAGCCACGAACGACTCGCATTATGTGGAGGAGGAAGATTCGGAGGCGCATGATATCCTGCTGGCGCTGCAGACCAATGCCGATATCGATGATCCCAATCGCTTCCGGTTTACCGATGACAACAACAATCTGAACACCGATTACTACCTGAAGAGCCCGCAGGAGATGGAGGAGCTGTTCAGCGACCAGCCCGCGGCCATCGACAACACCAATGAAATAATCGAAAAAGTCGACGATATTGATCTCAGCTCGGAACTGCTGCTGCCGCATTACAGCATTCCCGACGAGTACGATTCGATGGACGATTATCTGCGTCGGCTTACCTACGACGGTGCCCGGGAGCGCTACGGGGAGATAACCCAGGAGATAAGCGAGCGAATTGAGCAGGAGCTGACGATCATCAGGGAGATGGATTTTGTCGGCTACTTCCTGATTGTGCAGGACTTCACCACCGAAGCCCGTCGCCGTGATGTGTTTGTAGGGCCCGGTCGGGGATCGGCCGCCGGCTCTATTGTGGCCTACTGCCTGGGCATCATTAATATTGATCCGCTGGAACACGATCTGCTTTTCGAGCGATTTTTGAACCCCGAGCGGGTAAGTCCCCCCGATATCGATATCGACTTCGACGACAGTGGCCGACAGGAAGTAATCGATTACGTGGTGGAAGAGTACGGCCGCAATAATGTCGCCCAGATTGTGACCTATGGCACCATGAAGGCCAAGACATCGATCCG
>NZ_JBEPWZ010000130.1:0-7832 GCF_041642155.1 Fodinibius sp. | reverse complement strand
TTTTGTGGGTTTTATGAAAAAGAAAGTCCAAGTGACGTACTTCTCCCGCGGCCGCCGGTTTTTAACGTTTTCGGATGCCCCGATCAGTGGCAAAGTTAGATTCCGATGGTTGTGGGGTCGACATTCCATAGGCTTTTGAAAAACCAGGGACTTTATTCAAGGTCAAGTCCGCAGAGAGATTGGCATCGGGGCATGTAGCCCATATATAAGGGGTACAACTGACTGTTATCTCAATATAGGACAAAGGACTGTTTTGCAACGTCCCCTGTTATTCAGGAGCCCTGAAGATGGGTTCCGTGTTATAAATTGTGAGCATTATTTGCTCACATCGATCGGCCGTACCCAGTCAAACGGATCTTCTGTCCGGGATCGCTGGATATCGTAAATCGTATCGTAGAGCCTTTGTCCCACAGGCCCGCGATCGGTCTCAGCCGGCGTAACTGACGTGCCATCGTGATGGATCTCCTCTATGGGCGCAATAACCGCCGCGGTTCCGGCCCCGAAGGCTTCCTCAAGCACACCCGACTTACCTGCGTCGATAACCTCGTCAATCGTTATGCGTCGTTTTTCAACCGGGATCTCCCATTTTCGGGCCAGTTGAATCACTGAATCACGAGTAACGCCGGGCAGTATGGTCCCGCCCAACTCAGGAGTGACAAGCGTCCCGTCAATAACAAAGAAAATGTTCATGGTCCCCACTTCTTCAATAAACTTATGCTCAAACGCATCCAGCCAAAGCACCTGGTCGTATCCTTTCTCCTTGGCTTTTCGCGCCGGGTAAAAACTGCCCGCGTAATTGCCGGCGAATTTGGCGTCGCCGACCCCACCTTTCGCGGCCCGTATGTATTTCTGAGAAGTTGTTAATTTCACTGACTTGCTATAATACGCCCCCACCGGCGAAGTGATAACATAAAACCGGTAGGTCTCTGACGGGTTAGCGGCTATAACCCTGTCAAAAGCGGAAATAAAAGGGCGAATATACAACACATCCCCCTCTTTGCGGGGAACCCACTGGCTGTCCACGTTGATAAGAGCTGCAATGCCATCCATAAAAGTTTCCCGGTCAACAAAGGGCATGCATATCCGCTCGCATGAGCGGGCCATCCGTTCATAATTTTTTTCGATGCGGAATAAATTTATGGTTTCATCATCCACGTAATATGCTTTTGCACCTTCAAACACCGATTGCCCATAATGAAATACGTGCAGAGAGGGGGAGACTTCAATAGCACCATACGGTTTGATCCGGGGCTGATTCCACTGGCCATCCGCGAATTCTACCTCCAGCATGTGGTCAGAAAAGACACGGCCAAATCCCAATTCATCGAAATCAACCTGGTCTATGCGGCTTTCTGTTGTTTTGGTGATGTCAAATGCAGTATCAGTAATCATAGCAAAACATTATTTTAGGGAACTTTAATCTGCCTCTTTTACAAAAAAATGCACAAGGAGCAGTCTCTTAATCAATTAATCTACCGGCAACGGCTGCCCCTGTTTAAAATAGCTTTTATTCTGATTTATTCCATTAATTTTTTACTGGATAACATACTTGCAGATCGCTTTACTATCCCACCCGGGCCGCTGGTATTCGGTCGGAAGGGTTAGCCCGGGTTTCTCACCTATAAAATAATACTCTATAAAATCTCTTTTTCCAATAAGGGTTCTCTCCGGTATATTGGGGACGCTCGGAATGCAACAACCGAGACGGGTAGCCAAACTATCACTAACGAACCCTAATTTCAAAAATGATGAGTAGCCTGAATTCCCTTTTTAACCTTCTCCGGAAGACGCCTGAAGGTTCTTTCTTTAATCCCTGGTACCAGCATGACAAGAAACACGATCAAAGCGAAGAGGGACCCGAAGTTCGCCGGCGACAGCTGCGGGCTTATCTTTCAGAACGAATCGGCCGAGCCAAATACCTGTTCATTGCGGAAGCGCTGGGGTATCAAGGGGGACATTTTACCGGTATTGCCATGACATCGGAACGGATTTTATTGGGGCATCACGAACCGGTCCATGGCATCCCCGCCGATGGCGCTTTTCGGTCTGTACCCGCTCAGCGGACCAGCAATCCCGCTGTCAACGCCAAGGGGATGTCAGAGCCGACGGCTACCATCATGTGGAAAGCGCTTTATAAGCTGGGAATAGATCCCTACGAAACAGTGCTCTGGAACGCCCTGCCCTGGCACCCCTATGATCCGGATGACGGACTTCTGAGTAACCGTACTCCCACAGACCGTGAACTGGAGCAGGGCTACCCTTCATTAAAAGCTTTTTTAGCGCTATTTCCGGGCGCTCAGCCCATCGCGGTGGGACGCAAATGCGAGCGCAGCCTAACCGACTTCGGTCTCCCCTACATTCCCGTACGCCATCCGGCCAATGGGGGTGCTCCCAAATTTCGCCGGCAGATGAAAGAATTAACGGGGAATTAAAAATGAAAAAATAAGCAACTTAAAAATTACTCACCCAACTTCTACTATAATCCTATTTTAAATTTTTCATTACCCCATTTTTAATTCCCTTATCCCGTGCTCTGCATGGCGGCGGCGATACCGTTGATACTCAGGAATATGGCGTTTCTCAGCGATTCCTCGTCCTTATCGGATAACTCCCCGTCCCAGCGATCCAGCAGCTCTACCTGCATCATATTCAGCGGATACGTAAAGGGGTTGCGGAACCGGATCGACTTTTTGATAACGGGACTGTTTTGAAGGACATAATCCTGCCTGGTAATGGCTTTGATTGCCTTTTCTGCCTTCTCGAAATCATCTGTAATCAGCTCATGGAACGTACCGTCATCGTTGTCTTCATATATAGTAGAAGTACGGATATGGGTCCGTGCCATTTCGCGCTGCACGTTATCCAGGATGGAATTAAAAAAGATATTCTGATCATACCACTGCCGGAACCGTTCCAGCGCCTCTTCCCCCTGTTCTATCTGCTCCTGGAGGGCCACCCCCACGCCGTACCAGCCCGGCACATTATAGCGGACCTGGGTCCATGCAAAGACCCAGGGTATGGCCCGTAAGTTGTCAAAGTCCGCAGCTTTGGCGCTCCCTCTTGAAACCGGCCGCGATGCGATAGGCAGCCGGCTGATATGCTCAATAGGTGTCTTATTCGTATACCAACTCCAGAAATTTTCGTTGTCAATCAGATTCCGATACGCCTTCATGGAACGCTGCGAAAGCTGTTCCATCGCCTGATTGAACTGGTCCTTCTGAGATACCGAATCCGGCTCGGCTACCGTAATACGAATCATGGCATTGACAATCTGCTCCAAATGACGCCGCGTAATAGAAGCAAGGGAATATCTGAAGGAGATTACCTCGCCCTGTTCCGTAAAGCGGATACGCCCGTTGTTACTAACAGGGGGTAACGCTAAAATAGCCTCGTTGGAGCGGCCGCCGCCACGTCCGACCGTCCCCCCACGGCCGTGGAACAGGCGGAAATCCACATCATATTCCCGGCAGACCCGTCCCAAACGCTGTTGCGCCTTGTCCAGGGCCCAGTTGGCCATCCAGTAACCGCCATCTTTGTTGCTGTCGGAATAGCCAAGCATTATTTCCTGGAAGTTATCGCGGGCCTCCAGCTGCTTCTGGTACAGTTCGTTATCATAAATTTTACTCATCAGGCTTCCACACGCTTCCAGGTCCTCAATGGTTTCAAAAAGCGGAACAACATCAATATCGCTTTCCACCTTCCCGTCTTCCTCACTCCAGAGACCCGCTTCTTTGGCCAGTACCAACACTTCGAGCATGTCACTTACACCGTGGGTCATACTGATGATATAGCTGCCGAAGCTGTTTTTATCCAGGGCCAGCATATCCCCGATCAGGGAAAAAGCTTTCAGCATCTGGGCGGTTTCGTCACTCAGATGTACCCGAACCGGCGAGAGGGGACGAGGATTGTTGAGTTCTTTATTCAAAAGAGTCAATTTTTCTTCTTCAGAAAGATCCGGATAATTATCCGTGACCTCCGCTACCGACAGGAGCTCCGCCACGGTATTCTCGTGAACTCCGCTGTGCTGGCGAATATCCAGGGCTGCCATGTGGAACCCGAATGTTTCTGCCCGGACAATCAAATGATGTAGCTTGCCAAACGAGCTGACTTCCTCAAGTCCCGATGCCCGCAGGCTTTCGGCGATAAGCTTCAGCTCATGCACAAAATCTTCTGCCGTATACCGGTCGGCTTCCTCCAGGATGTAGCTGCGGTCTTCCTCTTTCATAACCTCAAGGTGGTGTCTCAGCTTGTGCATCATATGCGTTACCTTCCGGCGGTAGGGTTCCTGCTTGTACAGGCGCTGGTACCGCTCCGAGAGCTGGTCAACTTTCTCATCTTCTTTAAGCGATGCTTCAAGCTTATCGGATATAGGAAATTTATTTTGTGATATACTCAGGTAACGACGCAGTTCGTCGAGCTCCTCCAGGTATAGCTGGATGACATTTTCTCGCTGCTCCAGGATGGTTTCCCAGGTTACCTCGGAGGTCACGTTGGGATTGCCATCCCGATCGCTGCCAATCCAGGAGCGATATTGCAGTACCGTCGAAAAGTCGGGCACCTCTCCATAATAGGTATGAAAAGCGTTTCGCAGGTCGTCGTAAAGCACCGGAACCGTCTGCCAGATTGCATTCATGAAGTAGAACATCCCATTTTCGACCTCATCTTCTACGGTTACCTTTTCCGTACGCACTTCATCGGTGGCCAGCAGCAGGTGGATTTCATTAAGAATCTCCATTGTCTTGGCCGTCTGTTCGTCCGGCGTCAGGTTCCCCTGCCGTATCTGGTTAATCATTCTGGTGATGCTCTGCTGCTTCACCAATACGCTGTGGCGACGCGCTTCGGTAGGATGCGCGGTAATCGTCGGCTGAATGTCAAGCTTTCCGATTACATCGGCAGCCTGTTGTGCGGTAAACCCTTCTGTTTTCAGGAAATGGACCGCCTCATCGATACTTTCTCCCCGGGGCGACTCCGGGTCGGTCTGAATAGCCCGCTCGCGATTAATGCGTGTAATTTCTCGCTGCTCCTGAGAATTCATCAGGTGGAAAAAGACCGTGTAGTAGCGCAAAAGACGGGTTATTTCATCGGTAGACAGTCCCGAAATCTGCGCTTCCATCTCCCGGAAGGCCTCCTCATCCCCCTCGTCAAAAGCCTGCGCCGCCAACTGGGGGAGATCTACCAATTCCCGGAGAAAATCATCATCCTCCTTACGACTCAGCACTTCCTCCAAAAAATGGGTGAGCGATTCAACCTGGTTTGAGAGTACTTTACTTATATCACTTTTTTCGGCAAATTGGTCAACGAGTTTTTCCCAGTGCATCGGTTTGATATCTTAATTATTGGTATGTGAATTATTCATACATTTGGATACGCCCAACCTTAACCTTCATTTCTCAAAAAGGCAATTATGAAAAATCGCTGTGCGTGGTGTCAAAATACGTTTGAACAATATGTGCGTTATCACGATGAAGAATGGGGCGTGCCGGTGCATGACGACCAGACCCATTTCGAATTTTTAATGCTTGAGAGCGCACAGGCCGGTTTAAGCTGGAGCACCATTCTCAAAAAACGAGAAGGATACCGTAACGCTTTTGCTAATTTCCAGGTCCGGGAAGTAGCACGCTTCGATGAAAATAAAATACAAGAATTATTAAATAATTCAGCAATTGTTCGCAACGAGCTTAAAATTCGTTCGGCTGTCAACAATGCCCGGCAGTTTATTGAGGTTCAGAAAGCGGTCAGCAGCTTCGATAACTACATCTGGTCGTTTGTGGATGGCGAACCGATCCAGAACCATTGGGAGGACCATGGGGACATTCCCAACACTACGCCTCTTTCCGACCGTTTCAGCAAAGATCTTAAGCAGCGGGGATTTAAATTTGTAGGAAGTACAACGATGTATGCGCATTTCCAGGCATGCGGACTGGTTAATGATCATCTTGTATCCTGTTTCCGGCATGCCGAGATTAAAAGCATGTCCTGAACGCACAAGATTTGCCGTCAAAATGAAATAGATCCCCGAAACGCTCTTTTTAAGGTAGCAAAAAAGTTCATTTTTTCTATCTTTAGCCTACAGTTAAGATGTCATAATCACTAATATCCAAAATTTTGTTTGAATATGCGCTCAACATTCTCTTTGGAAGAAGTTGGTAAAATGCTGGATATGAACCCAGGCGAGGTTGAAAAAGAGATCGAAGACGGTCACCTCACGTACTCATTTTACGAAGGCAAGAAACGGGTATCGCTCTATGATTTGGAAAAATACATGGGGCCGGAACAAACCCGTAAGATTACCCGGGAATTCCTTGAAAACAAAAGCTCATAATATTCGGTAAACGAATAGTTAGATACGAATAAACTTCGCTATTACTATTAAGAGAGCTTTGAAAAACCAGGGGTTTTGGTCAAAATCAAAGCCTGATCGAATTCAAAACCGCAGCATATAGGGCATATGTGAGATTTTTGAATGTGCGAAAAAGCAGAGATTGGTCCAAAGGACGGTTTTGCAAAACTCTCTTTAAACAGAAGTGGCAGAAAAATTAAGACTGCCCGTTAGCAGGGGCGGCTATTTTAACTTCCTCCGATGCAAGGTGGCTGTCCCAAAGACGCCAATGGGTTAATCTACGCCTGCGCTATCTTTCCATAACTTGTATACTTCTGTTCACAGAACAACCCCGATAGTTAGCCCGGCCAAGACGTGAGAAAAACTGTTTCCCTTTTGTTTCTGTTGTTTCCCCTTGTCGTACCTGCTCAGCAGACAGCCTCTCTAAGCGGTTATATTACAGATGCACAGACCGGAGAAACCCTTATAGCTGCCAATATAGCTTTGCAAGGTATCCGCACCGGGACAACCACCAACACATCGGGCTATTTTAACCTGCAGAACATTGAGTCCGGCACTTATACCCTGTTGGTTACCTATATCGGCTACCAGCAGTATAACAAAGAAATTACCCTCAAGAAGGATGAAAATCGACGGCTGGATATTGAACTTATCCCCAAAGAGTATCAACTGGAAGAAGTAGTCGTTCAGTCGGACCGTGAACAAGAGGAGCAGGGCAGTATCGGTATAGCGCAGGTCGAAACAGAATTCATCAGAACCGTTCCGAGTGTCTTTCAGGCTGATGTCTTTCGTTCCCTGCAATTACTGCCGGGAGTTAAGGCGGCTTCCGACTTTTCCAGCGGCTTGTATATTCGCGGCGGGAGTCCTGACCAGACACTCATCCTGCTTGATTATACCACCGTTTACAATCCCTCACACTTTTTCGGGTTCTTCTCCACCTTCAATCCGGATGCCGTCAAGGATGTTCGCCTATATAAAGGAGGGTACCCGGCCAAATACGGCGGCAGGCTGGGATCGGTGCTCACTATTTTCAATAAAGATGGCAACCGCAACGAGTTTGAGGGGTCCGTAACGCTGGGCATGCTGGCCTCCCGCGCTTCGGTCGAAGGTCCGCTTAATAAAGGATCCTGGACGTTTTCCATCCGCCGCTCCACCCTGGAACCTCTGCTGGAAGTGCTGAAACAGTCGCAGGATAATATTCCCGATCACTTTTCTTTCCTGGATATAAATGGTAAAATAAATTATGATACCGATACTGATAACAGATTATCCCTGTCATTTTATACCGGAAGCGACAACCTCCGGTTCCCTTTTGCAGAAGATGCGGGCGTTCGGTTACATTACGGCAATCAGACGCTCAGCAGCACATGGACACATATCTTTTCTGACAAAATATTTTCAACCGTTACCGTAACCGGCTCCCGTTACTTCAACTTTCCCTCTTTTAAAATTTCGGGCACACCTTTTGAGCGATCCAACAATATTTACGATT
>NZ_JBEPWZ010000129.1:0-7870 GCF_041642155.1 Fodinibius sp. | reverse complement strand
TAGCAGCCTCCGCCCGCTTGTCATCCGTCCTGTTGCCCCGCTCGGTAATGCGTGCTGAAGCAACTTCCTCGATAATCTGTGCCACGGTGGAAGCTTCGGATTTAAAAGCCCCGGTACACGTCATATCTCCGATCGTCCGGAATCGAACTGTTTTCAGCTCATATTCCTCATTCTCTTCCAGCGAAATAAACTGAGATTTCGCCAGGTACGTATCCGATCGCTCAACAACTTTCCGCTCATGGGCAAGATACAGGCTTGGTATGTCAATATCCTCCGCGGCAATATACTGCCAGACATCCATCTCGGTCCAGTTGCTAAGTGGAAAAACCCGAAAGTGCTCGCCGTGATTCTTCCTTCCGTTATACAGATTCCAGAGCTCCGGACGCTGGTTCTTGGGATCCCACTGGCCGAATTCATCGCGGTGAGAAAAGAACCGTTCTTTGGCCCGGGCTTTTTCTTCATCCCGCCGGGCCCCTCCAAATGCGGCATCAAAGCCGTGTTCTTCCAGTGCATCCAGCAAAGCGGGAATCTGTAGTTTATTACGGCTTGCATTGGGACCGTTTTCCTCTTTTACGCGTCCGGAATCTATCAGATCCTGGACCTTCACAACAATGAGATTCACACCGAGCCGGTCCATCAGTTCATCACGAAACGCAATGGTCTCATCAAAATTGTGGCCGGTATCCACATGCAGGAAAGGAAAGGGAATTTTACCAGGCCAAAATGCTTTCTCGGCCAGGCGGGCCATCGTAATCGAGTCTTTTCCACCCGAGAACATCAATACCGGATTCTCAAACTGGGCGGCGACCTCCCTCATAATATGAATAGATTCAGCTTCTAACTGCCGAATGTGACTTAATTTATACTTTCTCATACAAGACAATCATTGTTTGTTTTATAAAGCTGCTAAAATTAAGCATTAATAAATAGAAAAACCATCAGGGAATAGGATCCTATATGGTTTGTACTTCCTTCATAACCGCCAGCACTGCGAATTGTTTCAAAGTTTATGGATTATTAACTCTTAACGTCTCACGGGGGCGGCGGACAGTAACTAATCCCTGTTTTCCAAATAATCCAACACCATTTGCACCCCCTCCCCGGGAGTAATATCCGTAGTATCGATTTCCAGCTCGGGGTTCTCCGGTTCCTCATACGGATCACTGATCCCGGTGAAATTATCGATCTCTCCTTTGCGCGCCTTCGCATAGAGGCCTTTCACATCCCGTTCTTCACAAACTTCCAGCGGGGTGGAGACATAGATCTCCACAAAGTCCTCGCACAGATCACGTACGAAGTCCCGTGCCTCCCGGTAGGGAGAGATAAAAGACCCGATCACAAAAACACCATGGGCCTGCAGTCGGCTGGCAATGTAACCTACCCGCCTGATATGTGCGTTGCGTTCTTCCTTGCTAAATCCGGTCGAGGGGAAAATGTCGCGAATGGCGTCCCCGTCGAGGTGTTCCACCCGGTAGCCGCGTTCTTTCAAGGCGGGATATACTTTTTCAGAGATAGTGCTTTTGCCGGAACCGGAAAGCCCTGTAAACCAGAGGACCGCCGGCTTTAGTTTCTTTTCTTCTGACATGCTATTAATGATAAATGTTAAGTGTTGAATGTTGAATTTATCTTTCAAAAATCGACAGCTTCTTTAAGCCCTATCAGGAAGCCGCTGTTTTTTAAATCAGGTTTGTTATAGGTCAGGGGAGAGGGGTGTACCCCTTCGCGGGCCGAATAACGGTAGACACAGTCTCCCGCGGCTACATCCCATTCCATCGTCGGTCCCATCCGCGGGTAGATATCGGCCGCTCCTTCAGCGACCAGGCAAAACTTGATAGAACTGCCGGCAGGTATCGTTTCGGTTACCTGAAGGCCCTTTTCCTGCAGCTGTTTGATCAGCGAATCCGAACCGTGTGAGCGACTTTGAACGGCCGTCAGGGGGCTGTCGGTGCTACTGGCTTCCGAATATATCCGATGCGGCTCCTCATCGCCCACCTGCTTAAACGCTCCTTCTTCCCGGGTGGCATAATAGGTTATTTTTTTATCCGGCACATACACAACCCCCAAAACCGGTTTTCCGTTATCGATCAGCGCGATATTAACCGTAAATTCTCCATTCTTTTTGATAAACTCTTTGGTCCCGTCCAGGGGATCCACAATCCAAAAAGCGGTCCACTCCCTGCGGTCGTCATAATCGGGGATGCCGGACTCTTCCGATATAACCGGGGTATCCGGATCAATCCTTTTCAGCGCGTCTACAATAATGTGGTGAGCTGCCAAATCCGCTTTGGTAAGCGGGGAGTCGTCCTCTTTATGCATGACTTCTACGTCATCATCATAATATTCAAGAATAGCCGCTCCCGCCTGTTTCGCTGTCGCAATAATTTCCTTCAACATTTAATCTATAATCTATAGTTAATTTATTAATTCCTTTTCTATTTTTTTTCATTCAGCGCCAAAGATACTAAAAATATTGTTGAAATAAGGATTAGGTCTGAAAGCAGGTGCCTCCCAGGATAGCCGCACAGCTGAGAGGGATTACTATTTTAGAAACGGGAATTCGATTTCCCGGGCATTACTGCGGTACAGGATCATTGCCTCGGGAACAAAAACCGTCAAAAAGAACTATGCAGACTCAGATATCTGGGAATAGATTTTAGCTATTTTAGCCGCATTCTTTTACTTTAGTCCATTTAATAATCACCTTGACGAAAACCATTGACTCGTACCATTTCCATTTTTTTTTCCCGTTCAATAGTAACTTCTGCAAAGCTGGTGTTAGTTATAGCTATCTTATCAGCATATCCTTTGCAAAACCTCTTCGGGCAGCCTATTCCTGTCGGTAGTGTCAACGACCAGCATTATCGAACGCTGCAGCTTCTTTCAGATTCCACCATTCAGACATCGCTGACCAACCGTCCCCTGTGGATGTCAACCTTCCGAAAGCTGACCCATGATGCAGACCATCCCTCTTCCTCTTCCGCGGCCTGGTGGGCCCGGCCCCTGGAAGGTCCCAAAACGTCGTTTCTCAACTTTTTTGAGGCCGGCGTCTATGAGCCGGTGCTGACCACGACCTATAACAGCGAACTGCCCTACAGCGAGAATAATGGCGCGGCCTGGTATGGACGGGGACTTAATACGGAGTTTCAGGGCGGGTTGTACCTGACGTCGGACTATCTCACCCTCAGTTTTCGTCCCCATGTAATCTATACCCAAAACCGGGATTTTGCCAAACCCCGGTTCATTCCCACCGATGGTGACGGGAACCCTCAATACCGGGCTATTTTCGGCAATATAGATATGCCCTACCGATTTGGTCCCGACGGGTACAGCGATTTTGACCTCGGACATTCATCAGCCCGGATCCACTACAAAAGTATTGAAGCCGGCACCAGTACCGAGTCGCTCTGGTGGGGACCGGGGGTACAGTATGCCCTGATGATGAGCAACAATGCCGCCGGTATTCCCCATCTTTTCATGGGGACCCGCGAGCCGCTGGCGTTGCCCCTCGGTATCGGGGGTATTGAATTCCGCTGGATCTGGGGATGGCCCCGCGATTCCGAGTATTTCACTCGCAATAACGACCAGCGGTTTATGAATGCGCTCAACTTCAGCTACTCCCCCTCCTTTATCCCCAATCTCACGGTGGGAGTAACGCGCACCTTCCACCAGTATGTGCCCGAAGACGGACTCGACGTATCCGACTTTTTTGATATCATCCAGGCCTTTCAAAAAGTAAAGCAGGACGAATCGGATAACAGTGGACTGGATGACGCCAAAAATCAATTGGCTTCCATCTACTTTCGTTGGGTCTTTCCGGAAAGCAATGCTGAAATCTATGGAGAATATTTTCGGGAAGACCACAGCTATGATCTGCGGGATTTCATGATGGAACCGGATCACGACCGGGCCTATACGCTGGGCGCCCAAAAAATTGTGGAAAGCAACTGGATCGATTTTGTGAAATTTAACGCAGAATTCAACTCCCTGGTTCCCAACAGGATAGATGAAGTGCGTCCCCAAACCTATTATTACCGCCATTACAAAATAAAGCAGGGGCACACCAGCCGGGGACAAGTCCTCGGGGCGGCCATCGGACCTGGTTCAGGCAGCCAGTATTTTGGTGCGGAGGGTTACTTTAATGATGGCATGCTGGGACTTTTTATCCAGCGCGTGGCCGACAACGACTTTTTCCATTACGAATATTACGACCGGCCGGACCTCGGGACGGGCTACAAGGATATCTGGCGGCACCGCATCAATTTGAATATAGGCCTCAAAGGATCCTACCAAACCGGTCCTCTCTTGCTGGGTGCTCAACTAACCTGGAGTAAAAACTATAACTACGGGCGATATAATTATGGAAACCTCGATGTCGATTTCGATACCGTCGACAAAAACGATAAAATTAATATGCAGCTGCAGTTGTCCGCCCGCTATCTTTTTCATTATTAATACCGGATTCTTTGATCCCGCTACCAAACAGATCAATTCCTGAATCATAAAACTTTTTAGTTTGACTTCTACTTTATCTCACATTGGTACAGCCCGGATTAAGGTATTTTTCCTGCTGCTCACAGCGGGGATCATGCTCGTCCCCCTGCAACGGATGCAGGCCCAAACCATTCCTGTCGGAGAGTTCCGTGAAAGCCAGTTTCGGCTGTTTCAGCTGCTTTCGGATTCCACTACAAATATATCATTTTCAAATCGACCCCTCAGCAACCGCAGTTACCAGGAAATAACGCAGGATTACAAACCCTCCAATACATGGTGGGCCCGACCCTTACAGTCGCCGGCTATCAAACTCACAGAAGATTTTACGCTTGGCTTTTTTGAACCCGTGATGAAAGGGACGTTCAACAGTGAGCTGCCTTACAGTGAAAATAATGGAGCTGCCTGGTATGGCCGCGGATTGAATACCGAGTTCAAGGGCGGATTTCACATTACCTCCGACTTCCTGGATGTCAGTCTTCGACCACACATCATTTATCAACAGAACAGATCGTTTCCTGTCCCCCGTTTTGTTCCGGTTGAGCGCAATGGAGACATCCGATATATAGCTGAAGGCACACTCCCGGAAGATACGCTGGCCGAACGTATTGACCGTCCCTTCCGGTTTGGCCCCGACAGTTATACGACCCTTGACTGGGGACATTCTTCGGTCCGGTTTCATCACCACGATATTGAACTTGGGCTCAGCTCTGAACCACTGTGGTGGGGACCCGGTGTCCAGTATGCCCTCACGATGAGCAATAATGCCGCCGGCGTGCCCCACGCTTTCCTGGGAAGCCGGGAGCCCCTGGAACTTCCCTGGAATATCGGGCGACTGGAATTTCGCTGGATCTGGGGCTGGCCGCGCGACTCTGAATATTTTGACCTGGGGAGGGACTACCAGCGGAAGCGTTTCATGAATGGTTTAAATATTGTGTACGCTCCCTCCTTCCTGCCTAATTTATACATCGGAACAAGTCGCATCCTGCATCAATACATTCCGGACGAGGGACTTAAGGGCGCGGATTATCTGGCTATTTTCAGATCTTTCCCAAACCCCGATGAAAAAGTGTTGGATGGCTTTAGAGATGCCAGTCACTACCAGGATAAAAATGCCTTATCCTCTGTTTTTTTCCGATGGGTTCTTCCTGAAAGTGATGCTGAATTCTATGGAGAATTCTATAAAGAAGACCACAACTGGAATTTCCGTGATTTTATGATGGAACCTCAACACGGACGGGCCTATACCCTGGGCGCCCAAAAAATCATACAAAGCAACCGGATCGATTTCGTAAAAGTTAACGCGGAGATCAATTCCCTGATACCACCCCGGGTGGATGATGTTCGTCCCCAAACCTACTATTATACCCATAAAAGAGTGAAGCAGGGACACACGAACCGCGGACAAGTTCTGGGAGCGGCTATCGGCCCCGGTTCAAGCAGCCAGTACCTGGGGGTCGAAGGTTATTTCAACAAGGGCAAAGTGGGCGTTTTTGCCCAGCGCATGGTGGACAACGACCATTATCATTACGAGTGGAACCAGCGGTGGTATCCACAAGGTGGGTTTAAGGATCAATACAGGCACCAGGTGAAACTAAATATAGGTATCAACGGCAAATATCGTATCTACAACCTCCTGCTCGGAGCAAGTATGACGTGGAATAAAAACTATAATTACGGGCGTTATAATTACGGACGGCTTCCCATAAGCTGGGAAAGCCGTTACAAAGAAGATCTCATCAACCTACGGTATCAACTGTCGGTGCGGTATCTTTTTCATTAGGTCTTGTGTAACAGACTCATACATAGAATCCTTTGATAAACCAGGATTTTGTTCGAGGTCAGGGCCAGAGGGAGGTTGGAATCCCGGCATATAGCCAATAGGGGTGGATTTCAACCGACCGATAACGCCGACATTGACCAACAGAACGGTTTTGAAAAGTTTCCTATAACCCGTGTCACATTGCTTTTGACAACTTTTTTTAACAGGCAAAAGTCATATAGCATTATATAAAGCCCGCTTTAAATTTGTAAGAGGAATTATTTTTGTAATACCGATTACATATAATGTATCTTTTGATCACTATTTTGTGACTTAGAACCTTTACTTTTTTTGACTTGAAAACAGCCATTGTAACAGACTTCCTCAACCAGTTTGGTGGGGCCGAAATCGTCACTCAACAGATCGCTTCTCTCTTTCCCGGGGCGGATATCTATACCATGATAGCCGAAGAAAAGATTGTCAGTGAGTACTTTTCCGGTCACAAGGTTATCGAACACCCCAAACTCAAAGATTCCCGGTGGAGGCGCAACCACTACCGCAAGCTGCTGCCCCTCTACCCTACCTATATTGAAGACTTCGACCTGACGGGCTACGACCTGGTCATCTCCAGCTCCTATCTATGGGCCAAAGGCGTATTATGCCGCCCAGAAACACTGCATATCGCTTATGTGCATACCCCCATTCGGCAGGCTTGGGTTAAATATCACGAATACCTGCGCAACGAAAACGACATCGGCAGGTTCACCCGTCCCATTCTGCGCTATGTGATGAATTACCTGCGTATCTGGGATGTGTCAGCGTCCAACAGGGTTGATTACTTTATCGCCAATTCCACTACGGTCCAAAGGCGTATAGAATCCATCTACCGGAGAGAAGCCCGGGTTATTCATCCCCCTATCAAAGTAGACCGCTACAAAGACAAGTATGAAGACTCTGTGGACGATGATTACTACATTACGGTAGGCAGGCTGGTCCCCTATAAGAGAGTGGACCTGCTGATCGAGGCTTTCAACCAAACCCCGGATCGCAAGTTACTGATTGCCGGGGCCGGAAACGACAGCGAAAGGCTCAGGGCACTGGCGGAATCCGACAATATCACCTTTTTGGGATTCGTCGACGAGGAAACAAAAACCGAGCTGACAGCCAAAGCCAGGGCGTTCCTTTTTGCCGCCGAAGAAGACTTTGGGATGAGTCCCGTCGAGGCCATGGCCCTGGGTACCCCGGTCATCGGCTTTTCCAAAGGAGGCACACGGGATTATATCAGGGAAAAGGTAAACGGGCGCTTTTTTGATGAGCAGACACCCGATAGCCTGCTCCGGGCAATCGACGCCTTTGAGCAGCAGACATTTGACCGGGAAACGGTTATGCAGTCCGTCACCCGGTTCGATGAAAAGCACTTCCGCCGACAGCTAAAGGCTTTTATTGACGAAAAGATCGAAGAACACGGAGCAAACCTTAAGTGACCTTTTAAAATAATGGGCTTAAACGACCCAACGGCCGGTAAAAAGCGGCCATCCCTAACCCAAGTGTAAATTACACTGTCCCTGAATGCTATCGGGTGGGCCTATATCTTGATTTTCCGCTTTTCTATTGCAAACC
>NZ_JBEPWZ010000128.1:0-7925 GCF_041642155.1 Fodinibius sp. | reverse complement strand
CGCATTCCCGATATAAAATGCATGGGCCTCAGCATCGGTCCGGGGATCCCGTTGTTCAACAGTAATATCATTGCCAAAAAAGTGGTCGTCCCCGGCGCTGCCACTGTAAAACACCGCGGAGGCCACCGGCGTATAATCCAGAAACTCGCGGTACTTTTTTCCCCGGATCACAAAACTGTTGTTGTAGACCCTATTGCCATAGGCGCCTCTCGGAGACCCTTTGGCGGCCCCGTAATCTGCAATTCGGATCCCATTCGTACTGTACCGGTGATGGTATTCAGTGGACCGGGGTGCGGCCGTAATTTCAAAACGGTTGTTAAAGATCGCTATGTCCCGGTGACGGAAAATCTCGATACCCGACCCGATTTCAGGTTCAAATACATTTTCAAAAATTTGGGAGCCATCCCCCATCGCCATAATACTGTAGTGGTTGGTCACCTTCTGGTGGTTTTCAAAAAAGTTGTTATGGACCCTGGAGTGCTCCCCTTTAAAAACCAGGCAACCCTGTCCCCCGTAAAACGCCGAAAAGGAAACTTCAGAAGCCCTGCTACCCCGTAAGTCAACCGCATAAAACTGCGAGCCGTGCCGGTTAATAATAAAAGGATTGTCCACCTGAAAAGTAGACTGCGTAATGGTGGCGTGAGGCACATCCACCGCAACGGCATTGATTCCCGACGTTACGATCTTCACATTATCCAAAATAACCCTGACCTCCTCCGCTGTCGATTGAATGCCCCAGGACAGCACCCCGCGGGCAGCGCTTTCAATGACGCCGTTTTTGATGATTACCGTCCCTTTGCCCTCCACCCGGGGAATACTATCCGGCGGGGCGCCCTCCGATACATCTTCGGTATAATCAAAAAAAGCGCTGTGCCTGTTCTCATGCATATGATCATAGTGTGCCACGGGATGCGTTTTCCCCACAATCCCTACGCCCACATCCATGGCGGGACGAATATCAATCTGGTCCACCAGGCAGTCCGTTTCCGCTCTGACGCGCACCCGGTATTTTCCGGCGGGCAGGTTATTGAGGTGGGCATAAATCACGCCCCCTCCCAGCCGCGGCGACCGGTGCTCGACCGGGACGCTCATCATGGTGGTGTCGCTGTACTCGGTATTCAGCCTGACCTCGCTGCCGGATTCATCTTCCACATAGACGCTTATTCGCATGTCGTTATCCAGATCACCGTCCATATCTTCATACAGGCGACCGGTGATACCGGCCATGGCAAAATAGGAGCGATTAGCTTCGGGGAGGGTAATGTATTCGGAAACAATTTCATCTCCGGCCTCCAGGCTGAGGAGGTGCTCGCCGATAAAGGGGCGGGAGTCTCTCGTCCGCAGCACTTCGGCGCCCGGAGCCTCAGAGACATCCCATCCCTTGAGTCCCTCTTCAAAGCCCATATTGGGGAGATGTTCATAGGGACCGTCGGCATAGGAAATCGTATGCCCGTTCAGATCCAGGGTGACATCCTTTCCGAGGAAAACCGCACTCCCCGTGCTGGAAATGTCACGAGTCAGCTTGTAGGTCGCTCCCGACCGATCATACACTCCCGGTGCGGCAATGGCTATCTCCTCATCGCCGGGAGAACTTTGCGATTCCTCGCCCCTGTACCCGATATTTTTATCCTGTGCCAACGCACGGTTCCACCACGCCACGACCCCGATGAGGATCATCCCCGTCAGCAATATTCGATAATAATGGCCGCGGATTTTCATGATTAACTCGTCTTTGTTTTATAAACCTTTCCGGCTTCTTTATTTCCTGGAATCACTTCAGGAGGCTTTTGCAGAACTATTCATCTGGCTAATCCCTCCATTTTCATGCATTCAAAATCCTCACATATGCTTTATATACTGTAATTTTGAATGCGCTCAGCCTTTGATATTGATCAAAAATCCTGATTTTTCAAAGTCCTCTTCAGGGAATGAGAGTATTCTGCCCTTTTATCATAGGGGGCGATTTGAATTCTATATTCTCTATTCTTTTTCCCTTGTTTTACTTTTTTCTATCAGATCTCCTCCAAGAAACAAAAAATCGGCCGGTTTTAGCAACCGTTTTTCCCCGTTTCATACCAATGGTTCTATCATACAGGCAAAAAACATATTATCAAAGCTAATGTGCTCCCCTATTTTATACAATAAATAGCAATAAAATAAAAATTTTATGTTATTTTTTTTTATTATTAAAAAGGTATTTATTTTTTTTACCTTTCTTTATAGGCGAATATAAACTTGAATTTAGTAATTTAAATACACACATTTTATTTAATTTATCTTGACCACTCACAAACAAACAAAAAGAAATTCAGGTTTTTGTTTTTTATATTCTTTCAGTTATTTACAGGTGAGATAAACATTGGACGCAAAAGCCTGGTTCGTATTCATCGATATTAATTTATCATTGGTGTACCATTATCAGACGGACATAAGACCTTGATAAACTTTTTAACAGGCGGTGGGGTTTTCCGTCCGGGGCGGGGAAACGTTAATTACGCGCATGGCCGCCTTACAGCAGTGCGGATGGCGGGGACAGCCGGAGTCGATCTTCCAAAGGCTTTTTAATAGATTGGATGAATATAAAATAATACCTGAATCCTGTACACTGGAAAAGATGAATCTGTTACTATCATTTTTAAAAATTAAGCCATTTAAAAAATTAAGCCATTATAAAAGAAGGAGTTTACCGTGAAAAAAAAGTATGTACACACTCAAAAAGAGATCGAGGGACAACCGGATCTCTGGATTGAAACCCGGCAACTGATACGCGAAAATAGTGATGTTATTGATTTCTTACATTCGGTCTATAACAAAGAGCACCTGAATGTAGTATTAACGGGAGCCGGAAGCTCTGCTTTTATCGGTGAGGCTGTTGAACATCTGTTTGAAGGACAGCAAACTTCTGCCCGTGCCCTGCCGACCACTACACTTGTGACCCATTTCAGTGACTACATTGATACCTCAGCTCCTTTACTATTAATCTCTTTTGCACGATCGGGCAACAGTCCGGAGAGTATTGCAACGGTTGACATTGCGGAATCCCGGTGTGAGGACGTCCATCACCTTGCCATAACCTGTAACGAATCGGGACGCCTGGCCCAAAAAATTCAACAGCTGGAAAATGGCTGTGCCTTCGTATTACCTCCGGCATCGGAAGACCGGGGACTGGCCATGACCGGCAGTTTTACTTCGATGGTGTTAAGTGCTGTTTACTTCTCGAAATTTGAACAGCGGAAAAACAATGGAACGGTTGATTCGCTTCCCCGGATAGCAGAAGACAGCAGTCATATTATCAATACAGCTGCGGACCCCCTGAAATCCATATCGGCGCAACCCTTTAACCGCATCGTCTTTTTAGGCTCGGGACCTCTATTGGGCATTGCTCGGGAATCTCACCTCAAAGTTCAGGAACTCAGCGACGGAGAGGTTGTCGGCAAATTTGATTCGTTCCTGGGCTTCCGGCACGGTCCCAAAGCTGTAGTGGACGGGAAAACGATACTGGTTTTTCTCTTTTCTTCGGATAAGCATGTATTCCGTTACGAGAAAGACCTGGTAGAACAAATCTTATATGAAGATACGGCTATGACTTGTATTGGCGTATTCCACAACCCTCGGCAGGCAGAGGTATTCGATCTCGATCTGAATATAACAATCCGGCAGGAAGAACAGCCGGAGCCGTCTGATTATGATCTGCTGCCATATGTTCTCCCGGCCCAGATGATCGGTTATTATAAATCACTTGACCTGGGACTGGAACCGGATGCTCCATCCAAAAACAATGCGATTTCGAGAGTGGTCAAAGGTGTTACAATTTATCCAGACTCCGAGGAGTGATATTGATTATGCCGGTATGTAAGCATGATACTGTTATGAATCTGAATATTCGACCATCAATCTTTCTTCGTTCATCTTCGAACCCGAACCCATGATCCTTACTGCTTGTCCCAACCCATCGGTAGATAAATTTCTGAGCCTCTCTTCCATCAAGTCAGGGCAAGTCAACCGAAGCTCGGGCGAAGCGGCGTTTCCCGGTGGCAAAGGAGTGCATGTAGCCCTGGCTGTCAATGAGATCGGGGTTGCAAGCCATGTAACCGGTTTCTGGGGAGGTCCCACCGGCCAGTGGATCAAACAGATGTGCAGCCGGGAGGGCGTCGAATCTTCGGGTCCCGCTATTGAGGGGTGGACCCGCACCTGCCTGACTATCCGGTCGGAGGAAGAGCTCAAGGATACCGAAATCCTGGAACACGGTCCCACTATTACCGAACAGGAGTTGCAGGATTTTTGGGAGGCGGTGGACCACCAAACACAGCAAAGCAACCTGATATGCGTCAGCGGCTCATGGCCGGACGGGTCGCCGGACGATGTCTATCAGGCGCTGAGCACGTATTGTGATGATCCCCGTTTCTCCGTTTGGATTGACGCTTCGGGGGAACGGCTGAAACAGGCGGTTGATATTCATCCCTACGGCATTCATGTCAATACATCGGAAGCCCGGTCGCTGCTGGGACGGGAGGATACGGCGGACACCTATGCCCGGGCGTTGTTGAACTATTGCGAGGTTGCTGCCGTAACGGACGGGGCCAATGGGTTGTATCTGGCCTCCGGTGAGGACGTCTATCACGCTTACTGCCCCGTAGAAAAAGTGATCAGCACAGTGGGCTGCGGCGACTGCCTACTGGCGGGACTTCTCGTGGCCCAGCACAGGGGACAGTCCCTGCGGGATAGGGCCGTTCTGGGAACAGCCTGCGGGACCGCTAACTGCCTGCGTCCCGACCTGGGGATGCTTTATAACAGCGATGTGCAGGATTTGACGAAAAAAGTAACTTGTAACAAAATCTGATAATGAATGTCGCAGGATAAAAAATTTGATGTAATGGTGGTGGGCGAGTTGAATGTGGATCTGATACTCAACAAACTCAACAAGCCCCCGCAATTCGGAAAAGAACAGATCGCCGACGAGATGACCCTGACACTGGGCAGCTCCACGGCCATCTACGCGGCAAACAGCAACAGCCTTGGGGTGGACGTGGCCTTTTGCGGCAAAGTAGGCAGCGATCAATTCGGGTCCCTTGTGATGAATGCCCTCTCCGATAAAGGGGTAAATACCGACTATGTGATTACAGACGACCAGCTGAAGACGGGGGCAACGGTCATCTTTCGTTACGACAACGATCGCATGATGGTTACCCATCCCGGGGCCATGAACCACATGACCGTCCCCGAAGTCCCGGATGAACTATTTGAAAAAAGCCACCATATCCATACTTCGGCCGTCTTTCTTCAGCCGGGAATAAAGAAGGATCTCCTGCCGCTTTTTCGCAAAGCCAAGGAGTTTGGTCTGACGACCTCCATGGATACGCAGTGGGACCCGCAAGAGGAATGGGACCTGGATTTTGAGCGTCTGCTGCCACTGCTTGATTTTTTCCTGCCTAACGATCAGGAGCTGCTTCAGCTGACGGGCGCCTCCGGTGTTGACGAGGCGCTGGATCAGCTGTCCGGATATGACACCTGCATTGTGGTAAAATGCGGGGACCGGGGAGCGGTCATGCAGAAAAACGGCCGGAAAGATGCGGTCCCGGCTTATAACGTTGCCAATAATTTTGTCGATGCGGTCGGGGCCGGGGACAGCTTTAATGCCGGCTTCATCCACGGATTTTTAGAAGACAAGCCCCTGAAGGAATGCCTGGCGGCCGGAAATCTTGCCGCGGCGGTTTCGACCACCGCGGCTGGGGGGACCGACGGCATCCAAAGCTACCGGCAGGTGAGCGAACTGGGTAAGACACTTGAACTTCGGACGGGGAAACAGGAATAATTCCTTATTTATTTATTACATTCACCCACACTTTAATTATTTAGAATCCATCACCTGTTATGACTCTTCAACAAAAATTCAAAGAACTCGAGGACGAAGGATCCGCCCTCCTTGCCACTAATTTCTATAACTTCGAAACCATCACGGGCGTGCTCCAGGCAGCCTCGGCAAAGGAAGTGCCGCTCATCCTCCAGGCCAGTCCGAGTACGATCAACTACCTCGGGGCGGGTGTAGCGGCGTCTCTTGCACGATCGACGATGGAAAAACATGGTGTTGAAGGATGGCTTCACCTCGACCACGCCGAATCATACGATCTCATCAAAGAGTGCCTGGACGAGGGATTTGACTCGGTCATGATCGATGCCAGCGAAAAATCATTCGACGAAAATGTGGCCATTACGTCCAGGGTCACCGAGCTGGCCCAATCGTACGGCGCCAATGTGGAAGCGGAGCTGGGATATGTGGCCAAGCTGGGCCAATCGCACGAAAGAGAGGGTTTCACCAAGCCTGACGAAGCGCGAGAGTTTGTAGCACAGACCGGCGTGAATGCCCTTGCCGTGGCCATCGGATCGGCCCATGGATTCTACAAAAAAGAGCCCAATCTGGACCTCGAACGATTGGAACAAATCCACCGGGCGACCTCCTGTGCCCTGGTTCTGCACGGCGGGTCCGGCATTCCCGACGCTCAGCTGCAGCAGGGCATCCGTCGGGGAATACGCAAAATCAATGTAGCTACTGAAATCAAGAATATCTTTATGAAAACCCTGCAGGAAGAACTGCACCAGAATACTGAAATTGATCTTCGAAAAGTATTTCCCCCGGCTACCGAAAAAATCAATCACCTGGTCCAGGGAAAGATAGCCATCATTCAAGGAGCAAATGCCGACTAAAGCTGCCTAACTGCAGCCCGGGGGGAACGAGGATAGCAGTAACATGAGCACAGACGGGCAATAGTTCATTTACAGGTTTATCATCCAATAAACATTCACATAGATATTCTATATTATGAAATCGAAAATCTGGCTGATTTTTGCACTGATTACAACAGTATTCTGGGGCGTTTGGGGTGCTTTTATCGAGATCACCGAGCAGGCGGGGTTTCCGGCTACCCTGGGCTATGTGGTATGGTCGCTGACGATGATTCCCCCGGCGCTTGTCGCCTTGAAGATCATCGACTGGGAACTTGAGTATGACTCCAAATCGATTGTCCTGGGGTCTGTGATCGGATTTCTCGGGGCGGGGGGACAGCTGGTGCTGTTTCAGGTCCTGAGTATGGGACCGGCATACATTATTTTTCCCATTATCTCACTCTCGCCGGTTGTGACGGTTCTTCTTTCCATTTTTATTCTCAAAGAAAGCACACAGTTTAAGGGATGGGTGGGCATTCTGCTGGCCTTGATCGCCATTCCCCTGCTCTCCTACCAACCACCCGGGAATACGGTCATCGAAGGCTACTGGTGGCTGGTGCTCACCCTGCTTGTCTTTTTTGCCTGGGGTATACAGGGCTTTTTTATGAAGTTTGCCAACAAATCGATGAAAGCCGAAAATATCTTCTTTTACATGGCCGTAACGGGCCTGCTGCTCTCTCCGTTTGCCATATGGATGACCGATTTCTCACAGGATATTAACTGGGGATTCAAGGGTCCCTACCTGGCCGCTATGATTCAGATTCTAAATGCCGTCGGTGCGTTATGCCTTGTTTATGCCTACCGTTACGGAAAAGCGATTGTTGTTTCTCCACTGACGAACGCCGTGGCTCCGGTTATCACTATTGTCATTTCCCTGCTGCTCTATGCCGTGTTCCCTCACACCGTCACATTAATCGGGATGATATTCGCCATTACTGCCACCTACTTGCTGGCGATTGTTGAGGAAAGCACAGAGAAGGTGGAGGAAATGGAAATTATTGATGAGTAACAGGACCTATTTAAAAAAACAAATATTCAACATTATGGATTTATCGAGTCACACTAAAACACTCTACGCCGAAATTGACAAGATCGATGCGCATACGCACCTGAACACAGACCGGACCGCTCTGCAACAGGAGGGCGAAGAGGAAGGGTTCCGCTTTCTCTCAATCAATACGGAAGTACCCGACTTTCCTCCCACC
>NZ_JBEPWZ010000127.1:0-7997 GCF_041642155.1 Fodinibius sp. | reverse complement strand
AGTAGGTGCTGTTCGTCCGCCCGCACCCCGGACAGGCGGTCACCTGGGGAACAAAGCTGCGAATGCCCAGGGATTGCAACACCTGTTGACATACCCGAACTTCTTCAGCCCGGTCGCCGCCGGGTTTAGGCGTCAGGGAAACGCGGATGGTATCACCTATCCCCTGTTGCAGCAGAACGGACAGGGCGGCCGAGCTGGCCACGATTCCCTTCACGCCCATGCCGGCCTCGGTGAGTCCCACATGCAGCGGATAGTCCAGCAGCTCGGCAATACGCTCATATACGTGTACCACATCCTGTACATGCGACATCTTACAGCTGATAATGATTTTGTTGGAAGCTAATCCCACACTTTCTGCCAAATCAGCCGACCGCCTCGCACTTTCGACCATCGTGTCCAGCATTACCTGCTTGGATGATTTCGGCTTTGCGAGCTGACTGTTGGCATCCATTTTTTTTGCCAATAGCTGCTGGTCGAGCGACCCCCAGTTGACCCCGATACGCACTGGCTTATTGTATTCTATGGCCTGTTCTACAATCGTACAGAAATTTTCATCCCTCGTTTTGGTTCCGGTGTTACCGGGATTTATCCGGAATTTGGACAGGGCTTTCGCTGCTTCGGGATATTCCACGAGCAGTTTATGTCCGTTATAGTGGAAATCGCCTACAATCGGAACTCTAACATCATCTTCCAGCAATTGTTGTTTAATACGGGGGACCGCCCGGGCGGCCTCTTTATTGTTCACGGTGATCCGTACGATTTCAGAGCCGGACCGGTGCAGATATTTAATCTGCTCCGCTGTGGCATCTATGTCGGCCGTATCGGTGTTGGTCATAGACTGGACCACCACCGGTGCACCACCGCCTACGGGCACATCGCCCACCATGACCTGTATCGACTTGCGACGTTTTATATGAGACATACCTTGCAAATTATAAATTTTGAATGTTGAACGTTGAATTTCAAATTCACATAAACAGGATTATGGCCTTTTATTCAGGAATAGTACCCATTCAAATCTTAAATGTAACATTCCAAAAAACGATCAGTTCTTCCTACTGAGCTCAAACAACTTCTGTTTTTCCTCTTGAGTCAGCCCGTCATAACCTTTTTCAGAAATTTTCTCCAGGATCTGGTCAAGTTCGGCCTGCTCTTCCGTTTCGTCTACTATTTCAACGTCCGACACCGTGTACATATTCTTATTTTTAGGCTCGGATTTCGGCTGCTGGTAGGACCCTTTTAAGCGATACCAAAACTGTTCAATCGGTAAAATCCATTTACTTAAATCTGAACCCCTCGTTTGCGCCCGCATCAGCAAATAGCCGATTCCGGCTCCACCAAGATGCACAATACGGGCCGTACCGTCTTGCGAGCCCAGCAGCAGCACATCCAGCGCAATAAGTCCGGCTACCACATAGCGCGCCTGTATAGGCGGCAGCAGCAGAAGCATGATCGGCATAGTCGGATACAGCATCGCAAACGCTACCATGATGCCATAAACAGCGCCCGAGGCCCCGATGACGAAGTTAAAACCCATAATTTGAGCGAAGAGAATATCCAGCAGTGCTCCTCCGATACCGGCCCCCATATAGATGACCGTAAAGGTGCGGGGACCCAGATGCTCCTCCACCGCACGGCCCATCCACCAGAGCCAAAGCATATTGAAAATAAGATGAAACGCTCCCCCGTGCAGAAACATATAGGTGACCATTCGCCACGGCTGGAATAAAGCAGTCTGCCATTCCGGGTAAAAGGCAAAGGCCTGGACCAGCGCATTGCTATACGTGCTACTGATAATGCCCAGCACGACCTGGAAAATAAATACCGCTACATTGAGCGTAATAAGCGTACGAATCGCCATCGGCAAGGCCTGGTAACCACGTTTAAAGGAACTGCTGAATGATTCGTTGTTGTGCATGCTCTTCATTACTTTCGTCGGAAGATGTAGAAGGGTTAAATTAACAAAAAACTGGTATTAATATTGAGATTTCTCCCCTCTCAATCCCCAGTATTTTATTAGGAAAAAACCCACAAGCATCCCTCCCAGGTGAGCAAAGTGAGCTACCCCCGAGTTGGATCTTGTCAGGCCGCTTATAAGTTCGATAGCCCCGAAGCCGGCCACAAAGTATTTCGCTTTTATCGGTATCGGCGGAAACAGCAACATAATAGGCCGATCGGGAAACATCATCCCGAATGCCAGGAGAATACCGTAAACGGCCCCGGACGCACCTAATGTCGGCACGCCCCCGGGTCCCACCACCATATGCAGCAGGGCAGCACCAATACCCGTTAAAAAATAGTAAATAGTAAACCGTCGGGTGCCCCAATAATTTTCAATAGCCTGCCCAAACATCCAGAGCGCAAATAAATTAAAAAAGATATGTCCAAAGCCCGCATGCAGAAACATGTAGCTTATAAACTGCCATATCTCAAAACGTCCCGATTCAAGAGGCCAAAGCGCACCATATTGAAAAAGAGCCTGCCCGATCACGGGGGTATTCAATGCGACAAAACAAAGTCCGTTGACAATCAAAAGATGTTTAACGGCAGGCGGAAAAATAGATATTTGCGTATTCGGTTGGTAATTCAAAAAATAATCATATTTATTGCCATTTTCTTTCATCGGAATATACGGTTCCTAATGATCAAATCGAACTGTATCGATATTGGAATCGTTCCGATATTTTCGGGCGCAGATCCAGGGTCCATTCGAAAAGGGAATGATGAGAAGCGTGGCGTTATTTCCTTTACTTCTTTTTCAGTCATCAAGACACCATAGTTCGGCCATCAAAACACAAAAATACGGCATGCCTTATGACGAGTAGCACCTGTATCATCCCTTTAGATTTTTCAAAGAATGGCATATATACAACCGAGGATATCCATAAAAAAATCCCGGGCCAGTTAAACAACCCGGGACTTTCGATTTTAGAGTTTAGAGTTTAGCCAGATGAATTCAATCCTCCCCTGCGGTTACTTAACAAAAAGCATCTCACGATAGATGGGCAGCGGCCAGTAATCATCGGCGACGTAACGCTCGAGGAAATCAACCGAATCCCGAATCTTTGTCATTACGGGTATTACGTGATCTTTTACATGAATGGCTTTCTCTTCCAGGGGTTTATCCTCTCCTGCCAATACTGCTTCACGCAGTTCTCCGAGAGCCTGATCAAGATCATTAATACCGCCATTGACCTTACGCAGCATCGCATCTGACCCGCTATTATCAAGATTCAGCCGGTCAATACGTTCGACACTTTCGGCCAGCTCATTCATATAACGTACAGCTGCCGGGTAGACCATTGTCTTTGCGATAGCCTCCGTAGTATCTGACTCAATATTAATCGTAGTGAGATACTGTTCCGTCCATATTTCTTGTCGCGAATAAATTTCACGCTTATTCAGCACCTTATGCTTTTCGAACAGCTCAATGTTTTTATCATCGGATAACAGCGGAAGAGCATCCATAGTGGTAGGCAGATTCAGCAGTCCGCGTTTCTCTGCCTCTTCAGACCATGCATCTGAATAGCCATCTCCGTTAAAGATGATATCTTTGGAGGCATTCAGCGTCTCGGATAATACAGAAGCAAGAGCTTTCTCAAAAGAATCGTTATCCTCTACCTTCGTTTCCAACTGAGTGCACATCTCATCGAGGGCATCTGCTACAATCGTATTTAATACCACGGTCGGAAAGGAAATTGACTGGCTGGATCCTACAGCGCGGAATTCAAACTTATTACCAGTAAAAGCGAAAGGAGAAGTACGGTTGCGGTCACCGGCGTGCCTCGGAATCGAGGGGAGTACCCTGGTCCCAAGTCCCAGCAATCCACTTTGCTTTGACTCTTTAAGATCACCATTCAGCAGTTGTTTGACCACATCTTCCAGCCGATCTCCTATATATGCCGATATAATAGCCGGCGGTGCTTCATTCGCTCCCAGCCGATGGTCATTAGCGGCATGAGCGATACTGATACGCATGAGATCCTGATTTTCATAAACAGCTTTTAAAATGGCTGTAAAGAAAAAGAGAAACTGCATATTGTCGTGTGGATTGTCTCCCGGCTCGAGCAAATTCATACCATCGCTGGTGCTCATTGACCAATTCAGGTGCTTTCCACTGCCATTCAAGCCGTCATACGGCTTTTCATGAAGAAGGCATTCGAATCCATATTTGCGTGCTACCCGTTTTAAAGTAATCATCATCAGTTGTTGATGATCTGCTGCAATATTGGAGTTCTCAAAAATAGGAGCTATTTCATATTGGCTGGGAGCTACTTCATTGTGCCGTGTCTTTACCGGAATACCAAGCTTATAAAGCTCTTTCTCGGCTTCGAGCATAAACGAAAGAACGCGCTCTGGTATGGATCCAAAGTAATGATCATCTAATTCCTGCCCTCTTGGCGGTTTGGCGCCAACAAGGGTACGTCCCGACGTCATAAAATCGGGACGACGATAATAAAATTCCTGGTCGACCAGAAAATACTCCTGTTCACAACCCACCGTAGAGCCAACACGTTTTGTATCCACATCAAACAACTTAAGAGCCCGTTTGGCCTGCTTGTCAAGGGCATCATTGGAACGGAGGAGCGGTGTTTTGTGATCCAATGCTTCTCCTGTCCATGATGCAAAAGCTGTCGGGATGCAGAGGTACGATCCATTCTGGTTTTCCATGATAAAAGCGGGAGATGTCGGATCCCAGGCCGTATATCCGCGAGCCTCAAATGTTTGCCGGATTCCCCCGTGAGGAAAACTTGAGGCATCGGGCTCGCCCTGTATTAACTCTTTGCCAGAGAATTCAGCAATGGCCCCTCCCCCCTCATTGGGCGTAATGAAACTGTCATGTTTCTCAGCTGTAAAACCTGTCAATGGTTGAAACCAATGGGTAAAATGAGTAGCTCCTTTTTCGGTGGCCCAATCTTTCATTGCAACAGCGACGGCATTTGCAACTTTTGAATTTAGTTCTTCCCCTTCCTCAACGGTTTTTTCGAGGTTTCCCCAGATTTCTTTTGGCAAGCGCTCCTTAAGCTCTTCCAACTGAAGAGTGTTCTCGCCAAAAATTTCGGTAATGTTCATCGATTCTGTTTGCTCACCGTTGGGTTTGGGTAACCAATTACGGGCAGCTGCCAGCGTATCGTATCGTCGAATTCCTTTTGTCATTGTTTTCGAAATATTGTTTTAGGTCCGAATTATAAACTGCCCGTAAAATACATGAAGAAAATGTTATTGCAAAATTTTTTAAAAATTTATTGTAAATAGCGTAATAATAAAAGGTGTGTTATAATTAAAATATTATTTATTTAGTATTTTTCTCTTTCAAGGAGCTTCCTGATTAACTTTATTTATTAAAATAAAATTTCAGCTTGTTTTTTTAAGTGACTAATTTATTCCTATAATTCAGCCGTAGCGTTTTTCAACTATTCATTTTTTTCATGGCAAAAGAATTTAACCCTGGCATCTGGATTGATGCTGCGCGTCCCCAGACCCTGGCCGCGGCTTTCGTACCGGTCTGTGTTGGGGCAACGATTGCTGTTTATCATCACACGTTCGACTGGTTGGCCTCTCTCGTTGCACTGCTTTGTGCCTTTCTCATTCAAATAGGCACGAACTTCGCAAACGACTATTTTGATTTTCAAAAGGGAGCTGATACCGACGAACGTATCGGCTTCGAACGGGCAACAGCCGGGGGACTGGTTTCGGTACGCGCCATGCGCAATGCTACGATCATCGCGATGGGACTGGCGTTTGTATTGGGACTATACCTCGTGTGGCACGCGGGCTGGGTGATCTTCTGGATTGGAGTGGCATCCCTGGTGTGCGGCATCCTCTATACAGGGGGTCCCTTTCCACTGGGATATAATGGCCTCGGTGACCTCTTCGTATTTATCTTTTTCGGGATTGTAGCCGTCATGGGAACCTATTATGTTAATGCCCTGCAATGGAGTGCTGATTCTTTCTGGGCTTCTCTTGCTGTCGGGGCGTTATCGACCAATATTTTAGTAGTCAATAATTTGCGCGATATTGAACAAGACGGTCCTGCCGGTAAAAACACCCTGGGGGTACTCTTTGGCGAGAACGTGCTTAAATGGGAATACCTCTTAATGATGATGCTGGCGCTGGCTATTCCACCTCATTTTTACGTTCAGCTCGAATATGGTATGCCTGTGTTTCTTCCATTTATGACGCTTCCCATGGCCGGCCTGCTGGTTTATAACATTTGGACGGAAGAAGAAAAGCGCAAATTCAATAAAACACTGGAACAGACGGCCCAGTTCATGACCCTTTACGGCGTTCTTTTCAGCGCCGGTATATTACTTGACATGGTATGAAGATAGATTGTTATACATATCAACTTCCATTCAAAAAGCCGCTTGAAAGCAGTAACTACGTTTACGCTCAGCGGGAAGGGGTTATATTTGCTGTATCCGGTCCCGGCGGACCATGCTACGGAGAAGCAGCCCCCCTGCCCGGTTTCTCTTCTGAAACCCTGGAGGATGTTACAACGCAAATTAAAACCCATCTCGAAGACTGGTCAACATTACTAGGCTCCGATCATCCTATTCAGGAGCTCCAGGCCCATTTCCTGGCGGAAACAACCCTCCCGGCCCTTCAGTTTGCGCTGGACGGCCTGGCCTACCAGGTTGCGGCTCAAAAAGCGCGGCAATCACTGATCTCCTTTTTATTTAAAGATCCCGCCCCTGTCATAGCCGTCAACGGACTCCTGTCCCTGGCCTGCCCCGATGACCCGGTATCAACCGCTCAAAAGCTACGATCCCGCGGGTTCCGGACCCTCAAGTGCAAAGTGGGGATCGACTGGCCCTGCGAACAGAACATGCTGCGGCGAATCCGGGGCCGGTTTTCCGACCTTCGCATCCGTCTGGATGCCAACCGCGCATGGACAACAGATGAGGCGATCACTAATTTAAGCAGTATTGAAGCATTGGATATCGAATATTGCGAGGAACCGCTCAGCCATCCCACTCCTGAGAAATGGGATGAACTGGATAGAAATACGACCGTTCCTCTTGCATTGGACGAATCGATTAATAAAAATGAACAGTGGGAATCCCTGTTGCGCTATTGCTCCGTTCTCATCATCAAGCCGATGGTGATCGGAAGTTTTTCCAGACTCTTTGCCATCCGTCAGAAGGCCCTGCAATTTAATTGCAGCCTGATTTTCACCTCCGCCCTGGAGAGCAGTATCGGGCGGACCCTAACGGCTGTTCTGGCATCGGGAATGGGTTCCGCGGATTACGCTCACGGATTGAACACCGGCTTCCTGCTGGACCGGGATGTCACAGCCAATCAGCCTGAGGTTGTCTCCGGTGTTATCCATTCAAAGGAGCTTGATCCAGGCCGTGTTGATAAAAAACAATTAACCCGCATTTCTCATTTGGAGATGGGGTCGTGAGCAGGGTCTTGTGAGAATGAGAAACAGGGATCATAACTCTCAGCAATAACCATCATAAACAGTGAATGAATACAGATATCAAAACACCTACATTTAACGATCCATTGCCTATTGATCTGTTTCTGGAATCATCTGTCAACAGCTATATCTATGACGACCTGAGGCAGTTCGAACATGTTTTTCTGCGCTATCTCACGGAAATGAACTATGATTTCAACAAGCCGCTGGCCCTGCGGACCTCCAGTTCCGACGAGCTGGTCTTTCTCATCGCTTCGTGCTGGAGACTTGGTATTCCTTTTGTCCCCATTAGCCCTGAACTCCCCGAAAAAGAGCGGGATCTTCTTTTTCAACAGCTGGAGATCGGGCTCTTTATTAATGAGGGTGATGATGAGAGTACCTCCGACACACCCTATACCACTGTAGACATTGACCGTTTCGCCCTCTCCCGGACATTAAGTCCCAATTTTACTCCCGAAGAATGGGTAGAGAAACACAAAAAAAATATCCGGCCCGGGCAACTTTTTGGTTATTTTCATACCTCCGGCACGACGGGAACGCCCAAAATAGTACCCCTGAAACGACGTCAAAT
>NZ_JBEPWZ010000126.1:0-8049 GCF_041642155.1 Fodinibius sp. | reverse complement strand
TAACAGCAATTTTCTCTATTCACTTATTTTTCTTTAATCATTCTGGATAATTAATTCTCCTCGGATATTGTCCATCCCGTTGATGAATATAGCTATGCATTTCTTCCCGAAGTTCGGCTGCTTTGTCGGGATAGTCTTCGCTTATATCATAGCGTTCCTCAATATCATCCTTGAGATTATATAATTCCACCTTATCTTCTTCATAGAATTCTATGAGCTTCCAATTCCCCCGTCGGATAGCTGTACCCGGCCGCCACATGGAGCCGTGGTAATGCGGGTAATGCCAAACCAACGTACGCTCATCTACTTGTTCAGGATTTTTTAGATAAGTTGCGAGACTTCTTCCATCTACATGCTGGTGGGAATCCAGCGGCAAATCCGCCAATTCCAAAAGGGTCGGATAATAATCCATGCTGGTGATGGGCTGATGGGAAACTTTTCCCTGGGGCATGTTAGGAGCTCGAATAATTAACGGTACCCGGATCCCTCCTTCGTAGGCCCAGCCTTTCCCGGCCCTCAGGGGAGTTACAGCCGTAGGACCCATCTCTTTAGTCGTTGTTAATCCCCCGTTATCGGAAGTAAATACAATAATCGTATTATCCGACAGATTCAGCGACTCCAGACGGTCCAGTATTCTTCCCACATTTTCATCCATCGAGCGTACCATGGCGGCGTATTTATAATTACTTTGGGTTACCCTGGTTTGCCCTAATCCTTCCTTGCGACTCTCCGGGGCTCCTTCATCAGGCAGCTGTTCCTTTTTCTCTTTGTATAGTGCATCAAATTGTTTGGCCCCTTGAATGGGAGTGTGTACCGTATAAAAGGACAAAAACAAAAAGAAAGGCTGATCTTTTGAGGCCATATCTTCTATAAAGTGAATGGATTCATCCGCCAAACGATCGGTTAAATACTCTCCCTCAGGACCATCTTCCAGGCGAGGATTTTGATAGGGGGCATAATACCCGGCGGGCGGTGAGCCTTTGTTATGCCCTCCCTTATTAATATCAAATCCCTGATGTTCCGGCCAGTATTCCTTGGTTTCACCCAAATGCCATTTACCGGCGAAAAAAGTCTTATATCCCTCTTCTTTAAAGGCCTCGGCTATCGTTTTCTCTTCCAGCGGCAGATGATGGATATCTTCCGGTGGCACCAGCTGGGGATCCGGAGCTCTTTCAGTGCCCATACCCGGAATCCAATCCGTAATCCCCACCCGCACGGGATCTTTCCCGGTCATGATCGCAGCCCGGGTCGGGGAACAGACCGGATGGGCTGAATACGCATTGGTAAAACGAATCCCTTCTTTTGCCAAAGAATCCAAATTAGGGGTATCATAAAATTCACTGCCATAACTGCCCAGATCTTTCCAACCCAGATCGTCAACCAAGATGAATACCACGTTCGGCGAATAGTCGTCCTGAGGAGATTTACAGGCGGTGCTCATTAACCCAATAAGGACAATTACTGCGACTACATACTTACAATAAACCATTTGATTTATCCTTGTTACAAATTAGTTTCAACTGGTTGACACCTCAATTATGGACGTGTTTCATCCCCGTCCCCCGCCCCAGGGCCGCCGGACTCCGTTGCCTTCGAGCTAAACCGGATCAGCCCTTCGGTATTGATCGTCTGCTCGCCCTTGTTTGGATCCCACTACCATCCGGCCGGCAGGTCCGGCCTACCGCACATCCGGCCAGTCCCGCCACCGGCTGCGCATGGGGGAGGACGGACTACGGGGGGGCTGGGATTTTTCCTCTTCTGCCGGGCCCTCATCCGGGGTAAACAGCGACCATGAAGCGGTTCCTAACAGGAGGGTTTTAAGACTTTCCTTGCGATCCATAATGATAAATAATATTAAATGTCAGTTGTTTGAGAAGATTATTCTGTTTTCGTCTGGTTATAGAACTGTTCGGCGGCTATGGATGCCCGGGCAAAGCCCGGCCCGCTCCACTGCACCTGAAGAGCGGGCATGCCTTCCCCGCTCCGGGCGTAGGTTAACCGTACCGGATGATATCCCTTCTCCAGGCGTATCTCTTCAGAGACTTTAGTACCGGGACTATAGCCCCGGTCGGCATCGATGACCGTGGCATCATGGATCCGCAGAAGAGCACCCCAATCAGTTTGAAGGGAAAACGTATACAGGCCTGTTTCCGGCACTTCCAGCAGACCGCTGTATTCAATAACAATATCCTCATCCCGGGTTCGCACGTCCAGGTCCAACCTCTCGGTAATCCCTTTTCCGCTTTCGGTCTCCGATCCGAGCGTCGCCACATCCGGCGTCCACGGGGTCGGGGTCTCAAAAACACGGTAGCGGAGGCCGGAAGATAGCTCCCCGGGCGCCTCGATAGCAGGCACCGGACTCTCATCGTAGGGCCGGACAGCCGAGGTGTCGGGGCGACGAAGCTGCAGCACCCGGTCTTTCATACGTTCTTGCAGTTTTTTGAATTTATCGGTGCTGCCGGCCAAATCCTTCGTCTCGCCGGGATCTTCCCGGGTGTCGTAGATCCGGAAATTATCGTCTGCCGATTGGATATCGTAACGAACTCCTTTATAGCCGTCCAGGTAGAGCACCTGCATCTGCCCGCGACGCTGCCCCTGATGAGAAGCATCAAACTCCTCATAATCGGGGGTTTGTCCACCCTGGCTATACTCGATATACACTTCGCTTTCGTTGGGAGTATCTTCTCCGCTGAGCAGGGGAACCAGTGACACCCCATCCGTGCGGGCGGGTGCCGGCAGGCCGGCCAGGTCTGCCAGTGTCGGCAGCCAGTCATGGAAGCCGCTGGGCGCATCACGGGTTGTCCCTGCAGGGATCTGTCCCGGCCATCGTGCAATCGTGGGCACGCGGATGCCCCCCTCCCACGTATCCCTTTTTATCCCGTCGAGCGGACCAAAACTGTCAAAAAAGGTGGGATCATAGTCCCCGTACCCGTAAGATTCTTTATGGGGACCGTTGTCTGAGGTAAATACCACCAGAGTATTTTCATCGATCCCGAGATTCTGCAACAGCTGCATCAGATCACCCACGCCATTGTCAATCCGCCGGACCATACTGGCAAACCGTTTTTGGGTGTCCGGCCAGTCCCGTTCGGCATATTCCGGGTGGATATAAGTATCAATACTGTCCCCAACCGTATTGATATAGTTACCTTCCTCTCCGATCAACTGCGCGCCCCCGTCAAGTCCTCCCCCCTCGGGGTAGGGCGTGGAAGCCACTTCCAATCCGGCATGTGGAGTATCGTAGGCCAGGTATAGAAAGAATGGTTGATCAGCGTTCTCCCCCCGGTCCTGTTCCATGATCCACTGTTTCGCGACGGCGGTGAACAGATCCGTGGTATACACGCCCCTGAGCTGATCAGAGATCTCCTCATTGCCCGCGTACAGTTCCACTTTAGGTCGTTCCCTGACCTCATGGGCGGGGTAGTGATTATGACCGTCCCTGTGGCGCACGTAGCCGAAAAAATAATCAAACCCCCGTTTCGTCGGATAAGCCGGCCACTCGGAACCGTTTTCATTCCACCGGTCATCCCCCTGCAGCCCCCACTTTCCGACAATGCCGGTACTGTATCCGGCCTCCTTTAACACCGTAGCCAGGTTGTGATTGTTGGGCAACGCCTTATCAAACTGGTTGTCCCTCACGTCGGCATGTCCCTGGTGGACGCCCTGGAGCAACGAAGCCCTTGAGGGTGCACAGACCGGGGCGCCCACATAATGACGGGTCAGTAACATCCCCTCCTCGGCCATCATGTCCAGGTGTGGGGTCTTGAGTGCAGGCATTCCCCCCTCATCCCGTTGGTTTTGAAAGATTACCCCCAGGTCGCCGTAACCCAGGTCATCGGTGAGAATAAAGATTATATTAGGAGAGTCCTTGTTAATTTCTGGTGACTGAGGTGTTTCAACTTTGCAGGCTGAAACTGCTAAAATCAAAACGAGTAGAAGACCACAGAATAATAATTGCCGATTGTTACTTATTTGAACTGAGCGTTCTTTAATCATTTTATCCTTGAAGGCTTTGCAAAACTGTTGTTTTAGTCGATCCCGTTATTTTAGCGAATTCTAAATCATTATTTATGAACTGTAAACTACAGATTCGTATTAATTCAGGTTTTAATCCTGGACAAAATTCGTGCGTTGGGCAAAACGTTCTTTTTAGTATTTAACCTTTTTTACTGATAATCTGAATTTTTATTTATCTCGCCTGCTCATTTCTTTTCATCTTTTTGGTAATCTGGATTGAACTCCTGCGGAACCGGGGCTTTCGTTTAATTAGCAATGGACCTAATTAGCAATGGACCGGTATTGTTGATTCAGTTGCTGAAATCCAATTTCTTCCCCCCTCAACATATTCAGATAATGATCTGTTTTTTGGTATTTGACCCATTCCAGAAGATCCGGGGCACCGGGTGTGACAAAGTTAAAATCCTTGGATTCCGTTTTCGGCAACCTGTTTTGCCAATCATCAAGCAGATCTCGCATGTTTTCCACAATACGCCGGTGCGCCGGATCCTCAATTAGGTTTTTCGTTTCATGCGGATCCTCCTGCAGATCATACAACTCTTCTTCCGGTTTTTTCGAGCCAAAAAAAGCAGCTTGCAAAGAATCCAGCTTACCCTGTTGTTTGAGACTTCGCATCACATGCACCGCCGGACGGTAAAATTCCAGATAAGCCTGTCCCGCATCATAGGGGACCCACGGCATACCGTGGTGAATATACTTGTATCTTTTTGTGGTAACACTGCGGGAGCGTTCCATGATTTCATCCCACAGGTCGCGGGCCGATATAACGGCCTCGCGGTTGGACTCTTCCAGGATGAAAGGCCTGCCGGTTAGATAATCCGGTAGTTTGGCACCCGCCATATTGAGGGAAGAGGCCGAGACATCAGTCACGCTAATCATTTGATCGCTAACCTCTCCCCCTTTCAACCGATCGGGCCAGCGGATAATCATCGGAACCCGAAGACCGGGGTCATAAAGATACCCTTTGCCCCGGATGTTGCACCGGCCATTATCTCCAACGAAAATTACGACGGTGTTATGGGCGATCCCCTTTTTTTCCAGCTCATCCATTACGAGTCCTACTTCCCGATCCATATATTCGATCTGATCGAGATATCGTGCCCAATCTTTCCGCACGATCGGATGGTCAGCCATATAGGGGGGAAGTTCCACCTTTTCCGGATCTACCGGGTCGGAAGACTGCTCGCTGACCTTTTCCCACCAGTCCCCGCGATGTGTCACATTCAACTGTATCTGTGCAAAAAAGGGCTGGTCATTAACATCCAGTGTATCCAGCTTGTCAAACAGTCCAAACTGTGTTTCCCCGTCATAAGAACCCAGCTGTTCATGTTTAAAATTTACATCGATTTTCCGACCCTTGCCCCGTACATCTTTGTGTCCCAGAATATTGGTGTATCCGGCTTCCCTGAGCCAGTAGGTGATCGGCTTGTAAGGCTCAGGAAGAGGGCGATCCCTGTTGCTTCGGTGATGCTGGGCACCTATCATGTTTTGGTGAGTCCCCACCATCATCGCCGACCGGTTAGGAGAGCAAATGGGATTGGTACTTATCACATTCGTATAACGGACACCCTGCTCCGCCAACCGGTTTAAATTTGGTGTTTCAACCCCTTCCATGCCATACGTTTCCAAATCGTTGCTGATATCCTCTGCCATCAGCCAGATAATATTGGGACGATCATCAGACTCCACCGGTTGTCCCTGGCCCTCGGAACAGGGCACAATTGCCGTCGATAAATAAATGATGATCAATAAAAATAACGGTCTCATATTTCTGTTTTCTTCCTTGATTCCTTATTTAATTAAATCAATTTCTGCTATTGATGCTATATCCTCACCTTCATGTATACGCATTGCTTCCAACTTTATATAGCGGGCTTCGATCGCCTGGTCAAACCTGACTTTTTTTGCTGATTTATCCTTTTCCCAACTACCCGAGGACACCTTCTCCCACCCAACTCCATCGTTACTGACATAAAAATTATAATTTTTAATCCTTCCTACTTTATTTGCTTGATTTGGGAGATATCTAAACCCTTTAATGACTTTGGTGTCTTCCAATTTTACTATCACGTAATGAGGTAAATGGAGTGGATTCAAACTGGTTTCGGAGCGCCAATATGTTCCGGCATACCCATCAATAATACGGTTCGCATAATGATTTATGTCTGACGTATTTGAATAGGCATTTTCTGCAATAGTTCTCAATTCCCATTGTATAGAAACAGCCACGTGACAAAACTCTTGGATTTATTTTGAAATTTATTTCGAAAAAAGAAAAATATTTTCATAATAAAATAAAACA
This sequence comes from Fodinibius sp., assembly GCF_041642155.1. Taxonomy (NCBI): domain Bacteria; kingdom Pseudomonadati; phylum Balneolota; class Balneolia; order Balneolales; family Balneolaceae; genus Fodinibius; species Fodinibius sp. The sequence continues at coordinate 1,730 of NZ_JBEPWZ010000126.1, read as the reverse complement.
CGAATATGGAACATGTTTAGGAAGGGTTATTTCAGAACAGCGTTGAAGATTGAGAAAGAGCATGGAATCTATGGCTTGTAACCGGTTCTTTCGGCTTCGCTTTATTGCAAAAAGCTTGTAAAGAAAGCACCTCAATCAGTTTGAAATCTTCTTGTAGATGATCGAATCAGTAGCCAAACCGGTTTCAGGCAGGAAATCCCGTGAATTCATCATTCCCACAAAAACAAGCTCAAAATAAAATAATCCCATAAAGCAGAGACTAACGTATATTTTCAGCTCTTTGGCTGATCACTTTCTTAATTCTCCTGGTGGCATGGTAAATAAGATCCTCGACCCGCCCTTTGGTAATCTCCATCACATAAGCAATTTCTTCATTATCCAACCCCTGATGGAGTCGCAGTTCAAACGCTTCTTTTTGTCGTTTCGTTAATGAATTTAGGGCAGTCTCCAAAAGCGCCTTGCGTTCTTCTGTAATTTCCCGGGTTATTATACTTTGCTCTGTGGTATGGTTTCTCTTCGTAAAATCACTCGCATATTCGCTATTTCTCTCCTTTCTCGCCGCTCTTTTTTTCTTATCCCGGAGCATGATTCTCCGCAGGGATACTAATAAATATGCCTTGACAGACTGGATATCCTTTAGATAAAATTTCCTTTTTCTCCACAATCGCAAGAAGAGCGTCTGAATGCAGTCCTTGATAAACGCTTCACTGGAATATAAGCTCATCCCATATTGATAAAGCGCGTTATAGTGCCGCCGGAATAGCTCAGAAAATGCCTTTTCATCCCCTCTCTGTATCAAAAGACACAGCTCTAAGTCACTTACATCCCCATAATCCTTTCTATTATTTTCTCGGATAGGCATCCTGAAGGTATTGACTTTCTTATTTCCGACACGACAGATCTTATATTGTATATAAGTAAAATAATGGCCAGCATTTAAATGTCAAATACTATTAGGATTGCTTTTTCTTTCATACCCGTGCCAGCGTATCAACAGGATTTTTCGGGAACAGGCATACCTGCTCCATCCACTTTACAAACCACTTCTCAGAGAGAAGAGAAGCGGCTTTTTTATTCATACTCCAGGATCTGCCCATCTCCGAGCAGCTGCTCGCGTAGCAATTGGTAGTTCAAATTCTGCACGGCCACATCCTCTTCGAGGGCGAGGGCTGCCGCAGCTGCGGCGCTGTGCCCCAATATCATGAATACCGGTTCCATGCGGATCGACCCGAAGGCGATATGAGAGGCCGACAGCGCTACCGGTACCAGCAGGTTTTCTGCCTGACCTTCTTTGGGAATGAGCGACCCGTAGGCGATCTGGTAGGGTTGATCCGGGTGCACCCCGATATCGCCCTCGTTTTGAACATGCCCCTCCGGGGTGATATAGCGCTGCACGTTGTGGGAATCCAATGTATAGGATCCCATCCCGACCGGCTCGACCACCTCGCGGTTGCCCAATACTTCATGTTCAGTCATCACCTTCTGCCCGATCATCCGGCGAGCTTCCCGGATGTAGAGCTGGTGCGGCCAGTGACCGTTGTCCGTAAACTCATCCTTAGCCAGTCCCCACCGATTCACCTCTTCCTGAACCTCTGTGGGCACGCGCGGGTCGTTGGCAAGAAAGTACATCAGCCCCTTTTGGTAGTCCTCGTGTTCCCGGATGATTTGTTCCCGGCGCTCGTAGGAAGCTTCCGGGTAGTCGTAGCTCATCCCGATATAGTCGGTGCTGA